>JAAZVO010000179.1 GCA_018623405.1 Crocinitomicaceae bacterium | reverse complement strand
GCAACAATAGCGCCTGCCTTCAGGTCAAGCAATCGTTTTATTAGTTTTTTAGAGCCTTCTTCTTTGTCTTTAGAGTTTGTTCCCTTTAAAATTTCATCTAATAAAATAAAGAGCTTCTCCCCTTTTTCTAAGGCGTTTACTATGGTGCTTAACCTTTTTAACTCAGCAAAAAAGTAAGAGGCATTTTCTTGCAATGAATCTGTAGTTCGCATGCCCGAATACAATTTCAAAATGGGAAAACTCATAGACTTTGCACAAACCGGCGCACCTATTTGACCCAAAATTAAATTAACTCCTAATGTTCGTAAAAAAGTAGATTTTCCTGCCATGTTTGCCCCTGTAAGTACCACTACATGTGTTTCCGTTGCAACTTCAAGGTTATTGTTTACTCGGTTATTTAAGAGTAACGGATGACCTAACTCATGGGCTTTTATAAGCGTTGAAGTATTTGGTTCAGGAAAATTGAGGTCTGCTCTATTATAGTTTAAATTGGCTAATTGAGCAGCTACCTCAAAGTGAGAAAGCCCCTGTAACCAAGCGTTTATTTTGTTGCCGTATTGCTTTTTCCATTTTTCGAGCTGTATGGAAAGCCTAATATCCCACAGCAGAAAAACATTCAGAAAAATGCCAACTAAAAAGTTTGAGCGTTGATCGAAATAGCCGGAAAGCTTTTTTAATGCTTCTATGGCCTTAGAGGCTTTTACACCATCTACAAAGGGAGCTTTAATATCATTTAGGTATTTGGCTTCGAACTGCTGATTTTCAATGGTATTAATTGCATTCTCAAGAGCGTTTAACCCTTCGGTTACCTTACCTAACATACCGTGCTCAGCTGAAATTTTCTTTAAATAAACTCCTGTTACAAAAAGCGGAATTAAATAAAAGTAAATTGCCAAGCTAAAGCTAATAACATCAAATATTTGAAGTCCCAAAACAACAAACATGGCAGCAGGAATAATCCAAATGGCCAATTTGGTAAAACCATTTGTAAGTGTTGCTTCTTGCTTTTCACTCCAACTGCTTAAGAAGTTAGTATGCTCCTCATCTTTTCCTAAAAAATGAATGCGAGCATGAAGGTCTTGCCTAAACTCGAAAAGTTGGGTTAACTCCTTTACACCATTTTGAGAAGCAACAATAGTTTCAATATTGGTTAAGGGCTGTTTAAGCAGATTTGCCAAAACTTGTTTTGACTTGAAAAAGCTAGACCTGTTTAAGTATTGGAAAATACCACCTTCTCCAAACAAGTCTAAATCTGAAGCATAAGGGTGTAAAGGGTCTGCAAACTCTTTTCCATCGGGAAATTGATTAAAGTACCCCGCTAATGCCTTTAATTCATTTTCATTGATTTCTTTAAGTACTTTGAGGTAATTCTTCTCGAACCTTAAGCTTTCAAACCTCCTCACCAACCAAAGAAAAACACCAATAAAAATTACAAATAATACCCAATGGATATTGTATGGTCCACCCCACAATAACCAAAGCGCGGTAAAGGCCAAAAGAAAACAGCAAACACGCAGTATTACTGTTGTATTGAGTTTTTTTTGAGTTTTTTTTAGCTCAACCTCAAGTTGAGCAAGCCTTTCTTTGTATTTGGTAATTGATTTTTCCAAGTGTGCTAAGAAAAGAAATACCCTAACATAAGCAGCATTTTTTTTTACTTTTAACCAATATCAAGTTAACGTGAGTATTGCCAAGGAACTTTCACAACATTTCAAGAATATTTATTTTGGAGGTAATTGGACTGTTACCCATTATAAAGCGGTTTTAGAAGAACTTACTTGGCAAGAGGCAACCACTAAGTTAGCAGGTCAAAACTCTATTTTAACCTTGGTTTACCACACCCATTATTTTAATGCTGAAGGAATAAAAATGTTGAAACTTGCACTTTTTGAAGCTAAAGATGAATTGAGCTTTCAACCTCCTGAAATAAAATCGGCAAATGCTTGGCAAAACTTCTTAGAGCATGTTTATAAAACGGCCGAAGCATTGGCAAATGAAGTTGAAAAATTAAATGACGAACAACTGTTGAAACCTTTAGCACCTCAATTCAAAAAAAGCAGTTTTTACAACCTAAATGGCATTTTAGAGCATTTGCATTATCACTTAGGGCAAATAGTTATTCTTAAAAAACTGATAAGGCAACATGGAAAGTAAAATCATTCTATACATAGCCCAATCTATTGATGGCTACATAGCTAAGCCTGATGGTAGCTTAGATTGGTTAGAGCAACACCCGAATCCTGATAAGTTAGATTACGGTTATTATTCATTTTACAATAGTATCGGCACCACCATTATGGGTAATTCTACCTACCAAGAAGTTTTGGGGTTTGGGGTTGATTGGCCCTACCCAGATTGCAAAAACTATGTTGTATCTAAAAACCCTCAACTAAAAATAAAAACGCCAAATACCTATTTATTGAATGATTTGAGCCATGCAACCATTAAAAAGATAAAAGCTGAAAGCAAAAAGGATGTTTGGTTAATTGGCGGTGGAAAATTGATAAAGTCTTTTCTTGATTTAACTGCCATAGATGAAATGATAATTACTACCATTCCGGTTTTACTTGGAGATGGTATTCCCCTTTTTGAACGTGGATTTAAACCACAGAATTTTAACCTAAAACATACCCAAAGCTTTAGCAATGGTGTAACCAACAATCATTATGAAAAATAAAATTCTTTTTACTCTATTACTTGTTTTAGGCAGCTACACCCTAAAGGCTGAGTACAACGGATGGTACATACAATTTAAAATTACCACCAATGCAGATTCCTCAATTTTAGGTTGGACCTACGTTGCAGAGGCTTATTTCAAAAAAGATTCAATACACAACTCAAACTACTTAATAGAACGGTTTGATGTTTTAGACCATCAACAACGCGGGACAATCAATTTTTATCATCACCTGCTTACTTATAGGTTTAAATCATTTGCCGGAGACGATGAGAAAATTTATACCATGTTAGCTGAAGACTCTATAGAGGTAAATGAAATAAAATCTATTGAAGTGCTTAAAATGCATGAGTTTTGGTATTTGCAAGGAGTTGTTTCAAAACATGAAATTTCAGATACCACTTGGATGCAAACACCTGTTTTAGAAAGAATTACTACCGGAGGTGAGCTTTGTACTTGGGATATTTTTGTGCATCAAAAAAGTGAAGCCATAGAAAATTTGAAAGCTACTTTAAGTACTATAGAAAAAAAGTATTCTAATAAAATTGAAGCTTTAGAAGATGAATTAAATTATGCCGAAGGAGACCATGAAAAGCTAGAAGATGAAATTGAAGATCTTTTAGAAAAAAAGGAAGATGAAATGTATGAAAAGATTAAAAAATTTAAAGGAAATAAAGTGGTTATAATAAGTTTTTGTTCATGTTAATAAAAATATAAACCAATGGCTAAAAAATCTTGGAAAGAAAAGCGCGATAAGGTTTGCGATTACGAAGTAAAAACCACTGGAAAAAAGTTTGCTGATATACCTGAAGGCGCAAGCATGCTTATTGCCACTCCAAAAATTGTTGATGAATACATTAAGCAAATATCTTTTGGGAATGCAAAAGTCATAAAAACCATGCGCAAAGATTTAGCTGCCGAGTACCATGCGGAATACACCTGCCCGGTTACCAGTGGCATTTTTGTTAGAATTGCTGCAGAGGCGGCCAATGAAGAATTACAAGAAGGTAAAACACTTGAAGATATTACCCCATTTTGGAGAATTATTTCGCCAAAAGATAAAGCGGCAGGCAAACTCACCTTTGGTAAAGAACTATTGATAGAAATGCGAGAGAAAGAAAGCATTAGTTAAGCTGTTTTTCATTTTCTCCTTTAGCCTTAATTTTTGCATTTTATGAACCGACAACAAACGTTTCATAATCGGCTCTATACAACATAAAGGTTGGCTTTTAAATCCTTAAACTACTAATAATCAACAATTATTATTTTTTGCAATGATATTTAGTACTTTCATGCACATCATGAAAAACGAAGGGTAGCTAACTATCATTCTTTATCCGCCGAAATAAAATGAAGGAGGAATGACGTATAGCTACTAGTTGTAGGTAACCTTAAATAAACTTGGAAGATTATTATAAAATATTGAAACTAAATTTTGGAGCCTCCTCCAATGAAATAAAAAGACAGTTTAGAATACTCGCCAAAAAATATCATCCTGATAAAAATAAGGGAGACAAGAAATCAGAAGAACTTTTTAAAAAAATTCTTGAAGCTTACCAAACATTATCAGATTTTCAAAGTAAAGAGAACTACGATATAAAATATGAAAAATTTAAGAGTAGTTACAATTACACAAACTCAAAAGGGTCTAACAATGAAGGTTATGCGAAATCAAATCAAACACATAGCCATGAGAATACAAAAAGTAAAACTTACTTTTCAAAAAGGTCAATATGGTTTTTCATATTGGCCATAATTCTTTTGATCGTTTTAATTAATGAGAAAACAACAACAACAGGCAATCAAAAAGCAGACACCGAACTACAAGAATCAAAACAACAGCGACCAGAGTCAGGAGAAATAGACTTTTAAATTAAACATTATGAAAAATATAATACTATTAGTGTCGATTGCTTTAATAGCATTTGGAATTCAAGCACAACCCGCACAGCAATTCAAAGTAACAGCTCAAACGCTAAATATGAGAAGTGGAATAGGAACAAATAATCCTATTGTAAAAAAATTAAATAAAAATGATGTAGTAAATCTATTAAGTAAAAGTCACGAATATTGGTGGCAGATAGAAGTTGAAGGTCAAATAGGTTTCGTATTTGCAAAATATCTAAAAGAGGATTTAAGTGGTTGGGAAGAAACAAATTATATATCAGGTTCAACCCCTGCTTGTGAAAATATTACCCCTAGATATGATAGAAAAATTGATAATTATCTAAGAGTTAATGTCGGCTCAGGTACCGATGTTGTTATCAAGCTCATGAAAAAAGATTCTTATAAGGATGAATGCATTAGAATTGTCTATATCAGAAGTGGAGATGTGTATAACATCAAAAATATTCCTGAAGGCAGATATTATTTAAAAATTGCTTATGGTAAAGACTATAGAAAAAAAATTGTAGACTATAAATGTTATGTGAAATTTATGAAAAATGCTATGTATGAAAAAGGGTCTGAAATTTTAGATTTTAACCTAGTCAAAAGACCAGATACTAGAGAAGGCAATAGAATTTATGAAAATTGGGATATTCCCTCTTTTGAGCTTTCGTTAGATGTAATTGAATCAATAGGCATTAGTCAATCTTTCAGATCATATGACATATCAGAAGAGGAATTTAATAATTGAAATATGAACGCATTAAGATACATCATTTTTATTCCAATTATTTTATTGATAGTCTCATTATTATACGCCCTACCACCTTTATCATTATTTGCATTAATGAAATTGAGTAAATTTTGGCTAATTATTTTATTGGTGTTTTTTGGTAGTTTAACTACTGCATTATTTGCTTTGTTACCAGGGGGTATAGCTTGGTTAGCAGCTAAAATATCGCCAAGCAATAGTTTTGCATTCTATTCTATAGTTATTATAAGCGCTCTTTTAGGCATAATTCAGATTTATAGTTATTGGGCTGACCCAAACTTGACAAGTAATGACTTAGGTATTTTGGTTAATGTATTACTAAGTTGTTTGACAATCGGTTTTGCAGCATCTATTTCATTTGGTGCAGGCATAGAATT
>JAAZVO010000178.1 GCA_018623405.1 Crocinitomicaceae bacterium | reverse complement strand
TTTCTTTAAACGTAATATCAGCATTGATGTATTGTTGGTCGCCTGCTTGGTGGTTAATGATATTTTCTACCAAATTATTGATGGTTTCTTCATTGTATTGTGGCAAACTTCTAGAAGCGGCTTCAACGGCATCGGCCATCATCAAAATAGCAGTTTCTTTGGAGTAGGGAAGTGGTCCGGGATATTGAAAATTGGTAATATCCACATTTTCCTCACCCACCTCATTTTTCATTGAATTGTAGAAATACCTTGTGGTAGATGTTCCATGGTGTGTTCTTATAAAATCAATAATAATTTCAGGTAGGTTATGCTTCTTGGCCATTTCTATCCCATCTATTACATGCGAGATAATAATCTTCGCACTTTCTTGGTAGCCCAAGTCATCATGTGGGTTTTGTCCTGAAACTTGATTTTCAATAAAAAACTGCGGGTTTTTCATTTTTCCAATGTCGTGGTATAAAGCGCCAACCCTAATCAGCATGGCATCTCCGCCCACTTGGTTGCAAGCTGCTTCGGCCAAATTTGCAACTTGTAAACTATGCTGAAAAGTACCAGGTGCTTGGGTAGCTAAATTTCTAAGCAATGGGTGGTTGGTATCAGATAACTCCATTAATGTGATATCAGATAAAAACCCAAAAGCCTTCTCGAACAAGAAAATCAAGGGATAAACCAACATAACTAAAATGGCACTACCTGCATACCACCCTATGTTTATCCATTCAATTTTACGCCAATCGCCCTCTTGAATAATGGCAAACCCCAAATAACTTACCGAATAAACCAAGAAGATAACAATGGAGGCACTCAGTAATTGAGACCTTTTTCTGATACTAACTAAGTAAAGCACCACCAAAGTTCCGGTTACCAATTGTATAAATACAAACTCGAATCCGTTAGGAGCAAAAAAGCCAATTAAAATAATTGCTAAGGTGTAAGTAAACGTTGCCAAGCGCTCATCAAAAAAGGCCCTGATAAGCAGTGGTAACAGACAAAATGGTAATACATTGATGTTTATTTGCGGAAAGTAAAAACTAATGGCTCCCATGTAAACGGTAAGGGTAAAAACCAAGAAAATAAAGCCAAGTCTGTTGTTTACATTAATAACATCTTTTCTGAATAAACTCAAAAAGAACAGCAATACCAAAACCACTAAAGCCACTAAGAAAACCTCCCCAATTCTTACCAAAAGGCTCTGTTCAGATCCGGCATTTTTGCCTTCATACTCTCGCCTAAGCGATTCTAATTTTTGAAATAACTCATCGGTAACCACTTGGCCTTTATCAATAATTTTCTCGTTTTTTAGCACTACTCCTCTTGTAATGGCAACTGCGCTAACAGCTTCTTCTATTAGGTTTTCAGTAAACTCTTTATTGTATTTTAAATTGGGCTCAAGGCAATTGTCAATAATTGAAATTAAAAATTGAGCGTTGGTAAATTCGTTTTGTTTTAAACTGTCTAAAGCCTCTAAATGAGCTTGCTGCAAGTTGTTTAAATCTTTTAAAACCGACTTTTTTGCAACATTGTTTTTTAGAATGTTTATTGAAAAGTCATCCGATTGGTTTTGTAAGATTTCGTCTTGGGCATAAATCCCTTTTTTATAAATTTTCTGTAAAATCTTTTTACCTCTAAGTAGGTGATAGTTTTTTAAAGAATCTGCATTTACTTTTTTAGCAAAACCTGCTTTTATGGAAGCTTTGGGAATAGCTTTTAATACATCATCTGTCCATTGTGTTTGGAACCTTTCTTCACAGGCCTTTAGTTTATTTTCTGCTACTTCAGGCAAAACATTGTAGTAAGGGTCTATTTGGTTGGTTGCTTCTTCTTTATCGACCGCTAGCGTTTCTTCAGCTTTATAAATGGGAAAATCGAAAGGAGCAATTAAATTCTCGTGCAACCACGGTTTAGCCTTTTGAAATTCGTATTTAAACTTTACTTCTTTAGGGAAAATAAATACAATTGCTGCAATGGTGGCAATAGCTACCAAACCTCTCACAATAAGGTCATAATTATGTCGAAGCTTTTCAAAAAAATCTCTCATAAATTCTAAGGCAAATAAAAGCAATCAAAACGAAAGGTTATTCACTTTCAAATTAATCTGCTCCCTTATTAATACCTAAATTCACAGCCGCAAATCCTAAAAAATTCAACTAAGATGAAAGAAGTTTACATTGTATCTGCAGTAAGAACTCCCATGGGAAGTTTTAATGGCTCATTATCGGCTGTTCCTGCACCTAAGCTAGGAGCCACAGCTATTAAGGCTGCTATGGAAAAAATAAATTTAGACCCACAGCATATTCAAGAGGTTTTTATGGGGAATGTTTTACAAGCCGGTGAAGGTCAAGCCCCTGCTAGGCAAGCCTCCATTTTTGCCGGAATTAGTGAAAATGTTCCATGTACTACAGTAAATAAAGTTTGTGCTTCAGGGATGAAAGCCATTTCATTAGCAGCTCAAACCATTTTAGCAGGCGATAACGATGTAGTGGTTGCCGGTGGAATGGAAAATATGAGTGCTGTTCCCCATTATTTACCAAACTCAAGAAACGGTCAAAAATTAGGAAACATCAACATGCTAGATGGTTTAGTGCATGATGGTTTAACAGACGTTTATAACAATTACCACATGGGTAATGCGGCAGAACTTTGTGCTAAAGAATGTAATATTACTAGAGAAGCTCAAGATGAGTTTGCTATTGAATCTTACAACAGATCTGCAAAAGCATGGGAAAACGGTTGGTTTAACAATGAGGTAATTCCTGTTGAAATTCCTCAACGAAAAGGAGACCCAATTGTATTTGACCACGATGAGGAATACAAAAATGTAAGGTTTGATAAAATTCCTGCATTAAGACCTGTTTTTCAAAGAGAAGGAACAGTTACTGCGGCAAATGCCTCAACTATTAATGATGGCGCCTCTGCAGTTATCTTAATGAGTGGTGAAAAGGTGAAGGAATTAGGCATTACTCCATTGGCAAAAATTAGAAGCTATGCTGATGCCGCTCAAGCACCTGAGTGGTTTACAACAGCACCTGCAAAGGCTTTACCAAGAGCTTTAGAAAAAGCAGGTCTTTCATACGAAGATGTTGATTTTTATGAAATAAATGAGGCATTCTCAGTAGTAGCGATTGCCAATAACCAAGAAATGAACTTAGATCCTGCCAAGGTAAATGTTCATGGTGGAGCAGTTTCATTGGGTCACCCACTAGGTTCTTCAGGTAGCAGAATTATTGTAACCCTAATTAATGTATTGAAGCAACAAGGCGGTAAAGTTGGAGCTGCCGGGATTTGCAATGGTGGTGGCGGTGCCTCTGCTATGGTGATTGAGTTGGTGTAAGGTGGGTAAGTGTTTAAGTTTGTAAGTGTTTAAGTGTGGATGTTCGAAAGTTCATAAGCATAACAACAAACAAAAACCTAAACAAGACCACATCAACACCAAAAAGTTAAAAACAACAAATTAGGCTTTGCAAAGAGAGGGGCAATAAACCTTTCTTTGTGAAGCTTTTATACAATTTTGAAGTTCGGTTTTTGCCATTTAAGTATTGTTCCATGCCGCAGAGAGCCTAATGACAGGGCCGAAATGGTAACCCAATTGTTATTTGGTGATGTGTTCGAGATTTTAGAAATTCATCCTAAATGGATTCGCATAAAAGATGCTTATGATGGTTATGAATCTTGGATAGACCACAAACAATGGCTTGAAATATCAATAGAAACCTTTGAGGAGCTAAAAAAAACACACGCAAAGCAAGTGGTTTCTGACCTTGCTGCCGTAGTTAGAATAAATGAAAAGGAGGTTCAAAGCATATTAATTGGCTCTTCTTTACCCGGTTTAAATAACCAACACATTGTTTCAGTTGAATCACAAAATTTTGCATTTGACGGTAGTTTTTTCAATTTAAACTCCACCCCCCAAAAAAATAAGTTGGTAGAAAATAGCTTTATGTATTTAAATGCACCTTACTTATGGGGAGGCAAAACACCTTTTGGAATTGATTGCTCGGGGTTTACGCAAATGGTTTATAAATTAAACGGATTCGCTTTACCTCGAGATGCATATCAGCAAGCAGAAATTGGAGAAACACTTTCATTTGTAGAGGAAGCCGAACCGGGAGATTTAGCATTTTTTGATGATGATGAAGGTAATATCATTCACGTAGGAATGGTGTTGGAACAAGGTACCATTATTCATGCATCAGGTAAAGTAAGAATAGATGCTTTAGACCATCAAGGAATTTATAACAAGGAGCTAAAGAACTATTCTCATAAATTACGGTTGATTAAGAAAATAATCGATTGAGTTCAAAGAAAACGGTTGTATTAGGGGCAAGCCCAAACGAGTACAGGTATTCGTACCGTGCTACTTCTATGCTTAAAGGTAGGGGACACGAAGTGCTGCCATTAGGCAAAAGAAATGGCGAAATTGCAGGTGAAGAAATCATTACCAATTGGCCTGAAAAAGTAGAAAAATTAGATACTGTTACCCTTTATGTTGGCCCGCAAAACCAACCCCCAATTTACGATTACATCTTAAACTTAAACCCTAAGAGAATTATTTTTAATCCCGGTACTGAAAATGATGAATTGGTAAAAATGGCCAATCAAAAAGGTATTGAAACTGAATATGCTTGTACCTTGGTTTTACTTAGTTTAGGCAGCTATTAAACAATTGGGCTTTTTAAATGGTTTTTTTCTTGTATGCTTCACTTTGTAACCTATAATCATTCAACATCTAACGAGTGGGTAACTTTTGTGCATGGTGCAGGAGGTAATTCATCTATATGGTTTAAGCAAATTAGGGAGTTTAAAAAGCACTTTAATGTGTTGTTGGTTGATTTAAGAGGACATGGAAGGTCAAAAAACACTTTTCAAGACCAAATAAATCGGTATAGTTTTAAAGTTGTTTCTAAGGATATAATAGAGGTTTTAGACCATCTAAAAATTGCAACCTCTCATTTTGTAGGTATTTCTATGGGTTGCATTTTGGCAAGACAAGTGGCAGAAGAGCAACCCAGCAGGGTGAAAAGCTTGGTGCTTGGTGGAGCAGTTTTACAACTAGATTTACGTTCACAGCTATTAATGCGTCTAGGCAATATTTTTAAAAATTTCTTGCCTTACATGGTGTTGTATAAGCTATTTGCCTTTGTTATTCTGCCAAAGAAAAAGCATAAAGCATCTAGAAATGTTTTTATTAACGAAGCCAAAAAGCTTTATCAAAAAGAGTTTTTGAAATGGTTTAGGTTAACCGCAGAGTTAAACCCTGTGTTAAAATTTATTAGAACCAAAGAGGTTAACATCCCTACTTTGTATTTAATGGGAGATGAAGATTATCTTTTTTTACCGGCGGTGCAGAAAATCTCCAACTTACATAAATCAGCTAGTTTAAAGGTGCTGCCGCAATGTGGTCACATTGTTAATATCGAAAAATGGAAAGACTTTAATCAAGCCTCCATAAATTTTATTCAGAAGGTGGTTGGAATAGCTCCAAAACATCTTTAATTTCAGTCAAATCTGCCGTTCGGCAAAACACCTGAATGTTTTCTTTAATGTTTAAATCTAACTCTGCGGAGTTAAGGTATTCGTCAGAAATCTCTAATCTTTCTGACCGAGGAAAAACTGAAATTATTTGAAAGCTGCCCAACACGTATTCTTTCTTAAAATGATCGTAATAGAGGTAAATATCTCCTGAAATCCCTGAATTAAACAGTTGTATGTAAACCGGAAAGGTAAACACCCGCGGAATATTCATTAAATAGCCCAAACTGAAATTAGGAT
>JAAZVO010000014.1 GCA_018623405.1 Crocinitomicaceae bacterium | reverse complement strand
TTCATATTTTGGAAGTTCAACCCTTGGGGTAGCACTAAAAAAACCAAGTCTTGCAACACCTTGATTTTCTCTTAATCTAAAGCCATATAATCCTGTGGCATTAAAAAAGAAAATATCTCTAAACCTTTTATCGATTTCTATAGCAACCGAAGTAGGTAAAGATGCCCTGTACTCATCGCTTAGCTGTACTTCATCAGGGTCAAACCTTGAGATTATTTCACCATCAATTCCACCCCAACTTGTAAGGTTTGTATTTTGATAATTTGCCCAAGTACCATTAGCATCTGTTATCTCTCTATATCTAGCATTTGTATTAAATTTTATTCCTCCAATATCTAAAATGCTAAGTCCAATTCGGTAGTCGTATTTTCTTTTTTCGCAGCTACTTTTTGTAGAAAAAGGTTTGTAATTGTTTACGGGTTTAATTGTCTTTTTGTATTCAAATCCTAAATCGAAACCCCAACCTCTGCCTGCTCCAAAAGCTGTAGGTGTAGTTAAAGCATAAGTACCATTTAGTAAAAAAACATCAACATCATTATCTACTACCTCGTAGTTTACATCTTTAAAGTAAAACCCTGCATTATGGTATCCAATCAGTCTTTTTAAAGTAAGACCGGCTGTTAGCAGGTGTTGGTTAAATTGATAAGCTATCCTGCTAAAATTAAAGTTAACTTCTCCCCAACTCATGGATTTTATCATGAAATCTCCAGCTGCATAGGGTTCATCATGTTGCTCATCGTAGGCGAACCCTTCTTGCAAAAATTTGGCAACATGAGATGGCAAATTATGAACATTTACATATCCTCTAAACCTTGTTGAAATGCCAAAACCATATTCATATAAAGCTTTTGTAAAAGATGGTCCGATAAGGTCAAACTCAACATGGCCATTATATACGCCAGATTCTTTAAAGTCATCGGCAATAGAAATATTTGTTGGATTAGTAATTTTAAAAACCTCTTTAGGCACAAAAGCGTAATTGTTTTTTGCAAAAAAATTAAGGCCAAGCATTTGCAACTCAAAGTTGTTTTGAGGGTCGGTTGTTTTTGCGGGATTTAAATGGGTAGCATTTATTGTAGCAAAGTTGGAATTAGAAATCCCCACTTGTTGAGCAAAAATGGCTGCGGACAGAAAAAGAAAAAAAGAGATGAAGAAATACTTCAATCAATAAATTTTTGCAAAAGTATGCGATGAACATAATTTAACTACATAATATTTTAATGAAGTTAAAAAGGCATAATCTATACATTTGGCAGGCTTAAGAAAACCACAATTGATTAAAGGAAAAAAAGTTGTAGATAAAATGATGCAAAACGACCTTTTTAGTCAATGGCTTGGCATTGAGGTGGTTGAGGTTGGTGAAGGGACTTGCCTATTATCAATGACCGTAAAAGAGGAGATGACCAATGGTTTCAAAATAGCACATGGTGGTATTACTTATAGCTTGGCTGATAGTGCTTTAGCCTTTGCTTCAAATGTTTTTGGAGTGCAAAGCGTATCAATAGAAACAGCAATTGCTCATCAAGGAAAAGTTGTTGTAGGTGATATTTTAACAGCATCTTGTACGCTTCAAAAGCAAACAAAAAAACTGGGTTGGTATTTGGTATCGATTACCAATCAGCATAATGAAATTGTAGCTTCATTTAAAGGAACAGTATTTAAAACAGAAAAAGTATGGGAATGAAAGATAATGAGGTATATATAGTTGGAGGAGTGAGAACTCCAATAGGAAATTTTGGTGGCACACTTTCACCTGTAAGAACTGATGATTTAGCTGCACATGTAATGAAGGGACTACTAGAGAAGTTTAGTCAGGTAGATCCTTCAGCTATTGAAGATGTGGCTTTTGGTTGTGCTAACCAAGCAGGCGAAGACAATAGAAATGTGGCACGAATGGCTTCTCTTTTGGCCGGAATACCTTTTTCAGTTCCCGGAGAAACTGTAAATAGACTTTGCGCAAGTGGAATGGCCGCTACCAATAATGCTGCAAAAGCGCTAAAAAACGGTGAAGGTGAATTGATGATTTCAGGTGGAGTAGAGCATATGACAAGAGGGCCTTGGGTTATTTCTAAAGTTTCTCAACCCTTTGGTAGAGATGCTCAAATGTTTGACTCAAGCTTTGGATGGCGTTTCATTAATCCTCGTATGGAGGAGTTATATGGCACAGATGGAATGGGAAATACGGCTGAAAACCTTGTTGAGTTATACAACATTTCGCGCGAAGATCAGGATAGGTTTGCCTATTGGAGTCAGCAAAAAGCCACAGAAGCCCAAAAAAATGGAAGGTTAGCTAAAGAGATAATTCCTGTAGAAATTCCCAGAAGAAAAGCAGACCCTATAGTATTTGATAATGATGAGTTTGTTAAGCCCACAACCTCGCTAGAAGTATTAGCAAAATTAAGACCCGCCTTTAAGAAAGATGGTTCGGTAACTGCAGGCAACTCTTCCGGTTTAAACGATGGTGCTGTTGCACTTTTATTAGCCAATGAGCAAGGTTTAAAAAATCATAATCTAATTCCTCAAGCAAGAATTATTTCTTCTGCTGTAGTAGGGGTAGAGCCTAGAATTATGGGTATTGGCCCGGTTAAAGCATCTCAAAAAGCATTGGAAAGGGCAGGTTTAACTCTAGATCAAATAGATGTGATAGAGTTAAATGAGGCTTTTGCAGCTCAGGCTTTAGCTTGTACTCGTCAACTTGGTTTAGCAGATAACGATGAAAGAATTAACCCAAATGGTGGCGCTATAGCTTTAGGTCATCCGTTAGGCATGACAGGAGGAAGACTGTTACAAACTGCTGCACTTCAATTGCAAGAAACAGGAAAAAAATATGCGCTTTGTACCATGTGTATTGGTGTTGGGCAAGGTTATGCAACTGTTATTGAAAGGGTTTAATTATGATTTACCAGTTTAAAAAGCATATTCCATATATCCATCCTACTGCTTTTGTTCACCAAACTGCATCTGTTATTGGTAATGTAGAAATCGGAAAAAATGTTTACATAGGTCCGGGAGCAGCCATAAGAGGCGATTGGGGAAAAGTAGTAATTGAAGATGGGTGTAACGTTCAAGAAAATTGTACCATTCATATGTTTCCCGGAACCACAGTTTTGCTTAAAAAAGGCGCTCATGTTGGACACGGAGCAATTATTCATGGGGCAACCTTAATGGAAAATTGTTTAGTTGGTATGAATGCAGTTATAATGGATTATGCAGTAATCGGTAAAGAAAGTATTGTTGGAGCATTGGCTTTTGTTAAAGAAAAGTTTGAAGTTCCACCAAGAAAAATTGTAGTAGGAAATCCCGCGAAAATCGTAAAAGATGTTACCGATGAAATGGCTGCATGGAAAATAGAAGGAACAGGATTATACCAAAAACTACCAAAAGAATGTCATCAAAGTTTAAAAGAAGTTGAACCGTTAAGGTCAAAACCTAAATTTGAGGTTCCTCAAACAAAAAATTATTTTACGAGGTCTGAGATAAAAAATAAAACCAATCAAAAGTCATAATAAATAGTTGACTGATATCATTTTTAATATACAATTTAAACCCAATTTTTGTCGCAAAATCAAACAATCATGAAGAAAATTATCGTTCCCGTAGATTTTTCAAAACACTCATATTATGCACTTGAAGTAGGTGCAACACTTGCAAGAAGAATTGATGCAACTCTTTTTGTTTTGCATATTTTAGACTTACCACACATGGCGCTAGATGATGGCGATACTCCTGCAAGTATTTTTATGTTAAAGCAAGTAAAAAAACGAATGGCTGAAACCCTTAAAAAGCCATACCTTGAAGGATTAAATGTAGAAGATGAGGTGGTTTACGACCAACCAATTGATTATATCTCTGAAAAAGCCAATGACATAAACGCCGATTTAATTGTGATGGGAACACACGGTGCAAGCGGTTCTAAAGAAGCATTTATTGGCTCTAACACCGAAAAAGTGGTAAGAACTGCAGATATTCCTGTATTGGCAATAAAAAATAGAAACCCTGAGTTTGAACCAAAAAATATTGTTTTTGCCTCGAACTTTTATGGAGAGGTAGATTCTATTTTTGAAAAATTTAAAGCCTTTGCCAACCTATTTAATGCTAAAATTCACTTGTTAAAGGTTGTTACTCCTAACCTGTTTGAAAGAACTCCCTACAGCCAAAAGCTTCTTCACGATTTCGCTAAAAGGTTCGAGTTAGAAAATTACGAAACAAACATTTTTAACGATAAACACGTAGAAGATGGTATTATAGAGTTTTCTAGGCTAAACAAAATGGACCTTGTTTCTATGGGTACTCATGGCCGTACAGGTTTAGCAAGAATTTTAAATGGAAGTATAGCAGAGGAAATAACTAATCATGCTCCACTTCCGGTAATGAGTATTAAAGTAAAAGAGCAAAAATCATCAGAAGCAGTCCTATTTCCTGACGTTAGATAAATAATTTGACAAAAGTCAGATTTGAAAGTGACGTAAATCATTATTTGAGAGATTAAATATCCGTTCTTTTGAATTCGTAACTTCAAACCAAAATTTCGAATGAAAAAGAATAAGTGGATTGCGCTGATTGTCATTACTGTAGCGTTTTTTATTTTCATGACACCGGCCTTTTTAAACATTAATACAGATAACCCGTTTTGGAATCTGATAAGCTTTGTAATGATTGTTGTAGCAACCTTGGTTGCCATTTTTGTTGGAAATAACGAGCCTCAAGAGAATCATTGATCATAAACATGGATAAAAAAATTGTAATTCCTACAGACTTTTCTGATACCGCAAAAGGTGCGGTAGATTATGCGGTTGCATTTCTTGGAAACGATAAATCAGAAGTGTTTTTGCTTAATGCCTATGAGCCTCCACATATGGGCTCGGGTATGTTAATTTCAATCAATGATATTTTAGAGAAGGAATCTAAATCATCTCTTAACGGAGAAATCAAAAGGCTTATAAAAGAAAATAAACTTAATGGCTACAAGTTCGATACAATTTCTGAGCATGGCGACCTTGTTGGAAGCTTAAAGAAATGGTCGAAAAAAATTGCCTTTGATTATGTTATTCTTGGTACAAAAGGTGCTAGTGGTATTCAAGGCGCCTTATTTGGTAGCAATGCTTCTGATGTGATTAACTGTGCAGAAATTCCTGTTATTAGTATTCCACATGGGTATGAGTACAAAGGCATAAAAAAGATACTTTTTACTGTTGATGGAAAGGAATATAGCGGTCATAAAGTTGTTAATGAGCTAAAGTTTTTGAGAGATACATTTAATGCAGAAGTTCATTTGGTGCATGTGAATACACCATCTAACAAACCATATAAAGAAAATGAAGACCACATGGTTTTTACGCTGCAAAGAGAATTAGGTGTTGCTGATGATCAAACTCAAGAGGTGTACAACGAAACCGCTATTGATGGCTTAAACAACTTTATTAGCCAAAACCCTGATTTCGATTTGGTTTGTATGGTTCCTAGAAAAGAGTCTTTTATTTTTAAGTTCAGTAAAACAAAAGCGATTTCTATAGGAACTAAAATTCCTCTTTGGACTTTACGCGATTAGTTTTTTTAAGATTTCCAAAAGTGTGGGCTAAATAAAATGATGATTGTAAAAATCTCTAATCGTCCCGCTATCATTAAAAAGCTTAGTACCCATTTTGCTAAAGGGGGTAAATGAAAAAAGTTTTCACTCGGACCTACTGTAGCTAAACCTGGCCCCACATTTCCAATTGATGTAGCAGCTGCACTCATTGCTGTTATTATATCAACCTCTAATAGTGTTAGCAATAAGGTGCTAATTACAAAAATGAATATGTATAAAAAGATAAAGGCTAGAAGGTTATAAATAATATTTTGACCAACGGGAACACTGTTCATATAAACAGGAATTACCGCTTTTGGATGTAGCCTTCTTTTTAGTTCAGAAAACCCATTTTTAAGTAACAGTACAATTCTTACAATTTTTATACTACCACTAGTTGAGCCGGCAGAACCTCCTGAAAACATTAAAAGAAAAAACACCATAGATGCAAACACTCCCCAATGTGTATAATCTGCCGTAGCATATCCTGTAGTGGTAACAATTGAAACTACTTGAAAAATTACATCCAATAAATCTTTACCAAAACCATAGTCGGTATGGATACTTACCACAGGAATTAAACAAATTACCAAAATGGCCATCCACATGGTGTACCATTTAAACTCACTGTTTTCGGTAAATCTTTTAAACTCGCCCCTAGCGCCGTAATATAAAAGCGAAAAGTTTGTACCTGCCATAATCATAAATACAATAATTATGAGGTGTATAGTAGGAGAATCAAACGCGGCTACGCTTGCATTTTTTGTTGAGAAACCACCTGTTGAACAAGTAGTTAGTGCGTGGTTAAAGGCATCGTAAAAAGACATCCCAGCAAAATAGAGTAGCACAGTTTCTGAAAGTGTCATTACAATGTAAATTACCCAAAGCCTTTTAGCGGTTTCTTTTATTCTAGGATGAATTTTATCCTTCGTTGGACCCGGTGCTTCGGCAGCAAAAAGTTCCATTCCACCAATACCTAAAAGTGGCAGAATGGCAATGGTTAATACAATAATTCCTAGGCCGCCAATCCATTGGGTCATGCTTCTCCAAAATAATATTCCTCTTGGCAGCGCCTCTATATCTGTTAATATAGTTGCACCTGTAGTAGAAAACCCTGACATACTCTCGAAAAAGGCATCACTAAAACTTGGAATTGCTCCACTAATCATGAAGGGCAATGAGCCAAAAAGCGCCATAAAAAACCAACTAGATGCCACAATTAAGTAGCCTTCTCTTTTTCCAATTTCGGCATTTCTTTGGCCGGAGTTAGAGAAAAACATTAACCCACCAACTATACCGGTAAAAACTGAAGATATTAAGATTGCGGCTAAATCTTGGTCGCCAAAATATATACTCCACGGAATAGACAGTAGCATGAGGGCTGCCATAATAAATAGCAGGTTTCCTATTACATAGAAAATTACCCTTAAATTGATGTGGCCTAACATTAAGAGAAGTAGTTTTCTGTTTTGTGAATTCCTTCGGTTAAAGACATCACAAAAACTTTATCGCCCGATTTTAATTCATCATTTTCGCAAGGAAAAATAACTTCATCAGACCTTACAATACAAATAACTTTCGCAAGGTTATTGAGTTTTAATTTCCCAATATTTTTTCCAAGCACCTTTGTGTGTTCATGAACTTCAAACTCAATTATTTCAGCATTTACTCCATGTAAATGAGCTATGGCATCAACTTTTCCTTTTCTAACATGCTTAAAAATGCTGCTTGCCGCAATCATTTTTTTGTTAATAAGGGTGTCAATTCCAATGTCTTGAGATAAATGGATGTAATCTATATTTTCTACTCTCGCAATAGTTTTTTGTACATCGTGAGACTTGGCCACTAATGTGGTCATAATATTGGTTTCAGAATCACCTGTTACCGCAATAAATGCATCCATGTTTGCTAGGCCCTCTTCTTCTAAGCTTACTACATCTCTACCGTCAATATTTAGTACAAGGCAGCCTTTAAAGTTTTCAGCTAGTTTAAAAGACTTTTGAGGGTCTTTTTCTACTAAAATTACTTTGTAGTTTTCTTGGAGTTTTTTCGCCGTTTGAATCCCAATTCTACTACCGCCTAAAATCATTATGCGTTTTATGGTTTTCTCTTTCTTACCACAAACTTGCATTGCCTTGGCAATAGATTCAGTTAAGCCAATAAAGTAGATAATATCTCTAGTTTTAATGGGTACTTCAAAGTTTGAAAGCGATGTTTTATTACGGCGATGAATTGCAATTGGTCTAAAATCCTCACCACATTCACCTAAAATTGAATTTTCAATAGTACGACCAATTAAAGGGGAGTCGTCTTCAATTTGAACTCCAAAAACGCTCAGTTTTCCATTTTCAAATTCAACATCATCGGTTAATGATGGCTTTTCTACAAGGCGAACAATTTCGTTGGCAACCTGATCTAGTGGAGAAATGATTGTATCTATACCTAAACCATAAAAAAGGTTGAGGTATTCTTTTTTGGTAAGCTCAGCCTCGTTAAATCTTGTAATGGTTTTTTTAGCGCCTAACTTTTTGCCGAGCACAGAAACTAAAAAATTAACTTCTTCTGATGAGGTAGCCGCAATTAAAAGGTCGCAATCTGAAACCTGTGCATCTTGCAGTACTTTAATAGATTTTGCATCTCCTTCAATTGTAAAAACATCAATATGAGATTGAATGTAATTTAATCTTTCAGGATTATTATCTATAACGTAAATATCCTTAGATTCATTGGCAAGCAGGCGTGCCAAATGGTATCCTACCTCACCGGCACCGGCGATTATAATTTTCATCTACAAAGATTCAATAAACAAACGGCGAAATAAAATATTCTAAACGCAACTACAAAGAATTTTTTCATTTACTGTAACAATTGCAACATTAGTGGTATTGAAAAAAAAAGATATTTGACCAAAATTTAATTTTATGGACAATACATATTATAATTCTGCAGACCTAAGGAAGTTTGGAAAAGTAACAGAATGGAGCGAAAAAGTAGGGAAGAAATTCTTTGATTGGTATGGTGAGGCCTTTGCAGAAGGTGAGCTTTCTGCAAAAGAAAAAGCTTTAATTGCGTTGGCTGTAGCCCATGTTGTGCAGTGCCCTTATTGTATCGATGCTTATACCGAAGAAAGTATAAAAAAAGGCTATTCTGAAGGGCAAATGATGGAAGCCCTGCATGTTGCAGCAGCAATTAGAGGTGGAGCATCAATGGTTCATGGCGTTCAAATGATGAACAAAGCCAAAAAATTAAATATGTAATGGTATTAAAATCATTATCGGCAAGACATTCTCCTTTATCTGAAACACAAAGGCAATTAGGCATTTTAAATGAAGCCCCTTTTAATGATGGCGATTTAGAAACATTTCAGCAAAAGCTTAAAAGCTCAGGAAAGTTTCCTTTAAAGCCTTTGCAACTTGAAATTTTTCAGGTAAATGTTGGATACATGTGCAACCAAACATGTGCCCATTGCCATGTTGATGCAGGGCCTGATAGAAAAGAAATTATGACTAAAAACAATCTTGATAAGTGTTTTGAGATTGTAAAAAAATACGGGTTTAAAACGGTTGATATTACAGGTGGAGCGCCTGAAATGAATCCAAACTTTTTTGAGTTTGTTGAGCAGCTTTCTACCTTTGGTATAGAAATAATTGTACGCTCTAACTTAACCATTATTGAGGCGAATAAGAAATATCACACATTACCTGAATTCTTTAAAAAGCACAAGGTTAGAGTTATTTCTTCGTTGCCATTTTACCAAAAAGATAGAACCGATAAACAGCGCGGAGATGGTGTTTTTGATAAATCGATAAAGGCACTGCAAAAGCTAAATGACCAAGGTTATGGCAAGCAAGGTACGGGGTTAATTTTAAATTTGGTGTACAATCCTGTTGGTCCATTTTTACCTGATGATCAGGCTGCACTAGAAAGCCAATACAAACAAGCTCTTAAAACAAATTTTGATATTGATTTCAACAGTCTTTTTACGATTACCAACTTGCCTATTAGCAGGTTTTTAGAATACCTTTTAGCATCGGGTAACTATGAAGACTATATGTATAAATTGGTAGATGCATACAATCCCGCAGCGGTTGAGGGGGTAATGTGTAAAAACTCCATTTCTGTAGATTGGGAAGGTAATATCTATGATTGCGATTTTAACCAAATGTTAAAATTGAAAGTTGCTACACCAAAATCAAATCATTTAAATACTTTCGATTTAGATGACTTGATGAACAGAGATATTGTAATAAACCAACACTGTTTTGGTTGCACAGCAGGTGCAGGTTCAAGTTGTCAGGGTACAACGGTTTAAATGAAACTTAGAGACATATTAATTGTATTTGTAAAAAACCCGGAGTTTGGTCAAGTAAAAACTAGATTGGCCAAAACTGTTGGCCACACCAATGCACTAAAGGTTTACAGGTTTTTGTTGGAGCACACAAAAAATGTAGCCTTAGAAACTCCAGTAGAAAGGCAAATTTGCTACTCAGACTACATAGATTTTGAAGATATGTTTGAGCCGAGGGAGTTTATTAAAGGTTTGCAACGTGGAGCAGATTTGGGCCTAAGGATGAAGAATGCCTTTAAAGATAATTTTGATGACGGTTACAAAAAGATAGTTTTAATAGGTAGTGATTGTTATGAAATTAACTCAGAAATTATTGTAGATGCCTTTTTTGCGCTAGATAAAAAAGACTTGGTACTTGGTCCGGCAAATGATGGGGGTTACTACCTTATTGGTATGAAAAAGCCCACACCTTTTTTATTTAAGGGCAAAAATTGGGGGGAAGAAAATGTATTTATTGATACTCTTTTAGATGCCAAAAAATTAGGACTTTCATATCATTTATTACCAACTTTAAGTGATGTGGATGATGAAAACGATCTAGGACCGCTTGAAGAATTAATCAACAGAAACTCAAAAACAGGATGAACGAAAAAGCATTAAATGAAACCTTATCTTTTCTAAAAAACAAAGGATTAGATAGGGCAGAGGTAGGTATTATTTTAGGTACGGGTTTAGGGAAGTTAATTGATGAAATTTCGATTGAACAAACCGTTGATTATGCTGATATTCCAAATTTTCCGGAGGCAACGGTAGAGTCTCATTTAGGTAGGTTAGTATTTGGTGAGTTGGCCGGCAAAAGGGTCGTGGCCATGCAAGGCAGGTTTCATTATTACGAGGGTTACTCGGCCCAACAAATTACTTTTCCTGTTAGGATATTGCATCAACTTGGTATTCGGTTTTTGCTTGTTTCTAATGCGGCAGGGGCAGTAAACCTAAACTTTAAAAAGGGCGAATTAATGCTCATAAAAGACCATATAAATCTTTTACCCGAAAACCCATTAAGAGGAGCAAACATAGAAAAATGGGGACCTCGTTTTCCTGATATTAGTTGTCCGTACAATCAACAACTTCAAGATAAATTAATTGAAATTGCAGCAAACGAAAATATTAATCTGCACCGAGGTGTTTATGCAGCAGTTCCGGGACCTAATTTAGAAACTCCGGCTGAGTACAAATATTTAAAAATTATCGGAGCAGATGCAGTTGGCATGAGCACTGTACCTGAAGTAATTGTTGCAAATCATGTTGGTTTAGCTTGCTGCGCTATTTCTGTATTAACAGATGAGTGCGACCCCGAAAACCTAGCGCCTGTTGAAATACCTGATATTTTAGCCCAAGCTGCAAAGGCAGAACCTCAACTTATTAGGCTAACCAAAAAGTTAATTACCTCGCTTTAACCTCAAACTTATTTTGGGGCTTTATTGGGTATTTTAACAGTAAAATTGCTTCCTTTTCCTTCAATAGAACTTACCTCTACAGTGCCATTTAAAATATCTAAAGATTCTTTTAAAATATATAAGCCAATGCCTGTACCTTGCACTTGTTCTGTTCCTCTGTAAAACATTTCGAATATTTTTTCTTGATGTTCGTTGGGTATTCCAATGCCATTATCTTCTACTGTTAAGGTAAATGTTGTTTTGGTATAATTTGCTGTAACTTTAATAAAGGGTTTTGCCTTAGTTAGGTCTGCAAATCTTATGGCATTAGAAATTAGGTTGTTTAAAATTACATCAAAACTGTCCAAACAATTGGGGTGAGTGCACTCTTCTGATTTATCTTTTAAGTCTCTGACAAAAAAGCGATAGTTTTCTAATGGAAAAAAACCAAGGTAATTTTGTGAAACAGCATAAGGTTCGCCATCCATCCTACAGTATTTTTCATGTGTGAGCAACCAATTAAAAGACCTATGCTCATTACATTCTTTGGTAAGTACAGTTTTGTCTAAAATAAGTACGTTAAGGAATTTTTCAGATAAAAAAACCACCAAACAATTGAAACAATAGGAAAAAGAAAGAACAGAACCAATACGATTCTAAATATGAGGCCTCTTATCAAAAGCTAAAATTTTCGCGAAAAATAAAAAAAGGAGGGTAGGCCACATATAAATGGCTAGTTGTAAATCTAAAACTTTCACTGAACCTCGAATCAGGTAAGAACTATACCTATAAAAACTGTTGCAATAATTACCACCACAAAAGCGGCGTAAACCATTACTCTAGTTTTAAAGTCGTTTTCCCTAAGGTATCCTTTCGCGTTTTCTCTCACTCTTTGTCTCATTCCTGAAGATTTCACTTCAGCAATAGACTCTAACCCCTCTTTTTCCATTCCTAGCTGAAAGGCACGGCGTCTAGTTTTAAAAGCTTTTCTTGGAGGGCGTGGCATTTGGTTAATTTTTGCAAAAGATAAGAATAACTTACTAAAAATCAAAACTTTAACCAAAAAACGATTAAAGTTTTACATATCGTCATCGCCCATACCGCCGTAGTCGGCGCCGCCTCTGCCAAGACCTTCGCGCTCTTTTTTCTGATTTATGCGGTAGGTAAAACTTAAAGTAAATTGCCTCACACGGCGTTGGTATTCTGAATAAGAAAAGAAGTCAGGTCCAAAAGTTTCGTTTCTTGTAATTCCGGTATTAAAAATGTCATCAACATTTAAAACCAAGGTGGCTTTATCGCTAAAAAGATCTTTAGAGAAAGAGAAACTAAGCGTTGAAATAGATTTTTGTGAACCTTGTAAGGTGTTTCTTGGAGCTCGGTACCTAAATGAAAGTTGTGCGGCGGTAGATTTATTAAAATTGTAAACACTCATTATTCTACCATTGGCTGTTAGAGCGCTAGCAATTAGCCTTTCGCCATCAACAAATCCAACAGAATTAAAATAGTAAAGGTTAATGTTACCATTTACCATAAATTTATTTTTTACTCTTTTTGAACCTGTTACCTCTAAACCATAGGCATCTTCAGTGCCTGCATTAACAGGCATAAAACGTGTAAATCCTTTACTATCAACCAATGTAACCCTTTGGATATTATTATTACTGTGGCGGTAAAAAGCGCTCACAAAAATGCTTCCCGAGCGTTGAAAATTTAAAAATCCAAACTCATAACTATCGGTATATTCAGGGTCTAAGTTGGGGTTTCCTGAAAAGAAATTCCTCGAATCTGAGTAGTTTAAAAATGGCATTAAGTGCCAAAACCCCGGACGCCTAATTCTACGAGCATAACTTAATTGAAGAGAGTTAGTTTCTGATAGTTTATAAGATAGGTGAGAGGTAGGGAATAAGTTAAGGTAATTGCGCGGATTTATTTCGTTGGTTTCTTTAAGTTCTGTTCTAATATCGCTATACTCTGCTCTTAAACCTAATTGGGCAGAAAAACTACCGTAATTGTTTCCCGCCATTAAGTAGGCTGCATGAATGTTTTCTGTGTATAAAAAGTTATTGTTAAATGGCTCTAGCGGCTCCCATGAACCATCTACAAGGTTTTCTACCAAAAAGTCGTTTTCTAGGTTTCTCATACTAGATTTAAGACCTGCTTCAAACTTACCCTCATTGCCAAATGGATAAACATAATCTAACTGTCCTACAAGGTTTTGTTCATATTCTAAGTTACCAACTCGTTGATTTATGGGAGGTTTTGGAAGTAAAATATCTCCTTCTGTAATGGTTGAGGTTTCTCTATCATCGCTATTAATAAAGCGAATATCAGCAGTTAGTTTATGGTCTTTTTTCTTAAACTGATGATCAAAATTTATGGCGTATTCAATAGTGTGCTCTACTTCTCGCTCTTTATCTAACCGCTCAATAGTTTGCAATAGATTATCTCCTAAGCCTTCAAAATCCCTGTAGGTGGTAGTGGCACGGTTATCAGCATCTGAGTATGAATACATGATGCTTGTGGTAATTATTGATTTTGGACTTAAAAAGAAATCGGCACCTGCTTTAATGTTTTGGGAGAGTCCGCCGCGTAACCTTTCAATATCTCTTTCAAAAGAGTAGGTGCTATCGGGAAAGTAAAACTCTTGGTTTGAAGTTCCTCTTCCCGGAGATTGTCTAAAACCTACACCACCATTTACAAAGTAGTTTATCTTTTCTTTTCGCCAATTAAGGTTTAAGGCTATATTATGGTTGTGTGGTGCACCGGTTCTTCCGGTTACAGAAGCGTTAAAACCTTTGCGGCGCTCTTTTTTAAGCACGATGTTGATGATTCCTACTTCACCTTCGGCATCATACCTAGCAGATGGGTTAGAAATTACTTCTACCTTTTCAATTAAATCGCTTTGTATTTGTTTTAAGGCATCTGCAGTATTATCGCCTACCAAACCCGATTGTCTTCCATTAATTAATATCCTAACGCCACCGCTTCCTCTTAAACTAATTTTGCCCTCGGCATCTACATCAACTGATGGAATGTTTGATAAAACGTCGGAGGCATCGCCACCAATATTAGCTAGGTCTTGCTCTACATTAAATACCCTTTTATCAAGTTGAAACTCCATGGTAGATTTTTCTCCTGTTATTTCAACTTCATTGAGCATTTCTGCTTTAGATGCTAATTGTATTTTTCCTAAATCAGTAATTCCAACTTGAGGAATTGAAATTTTTCTAAAAGATGGACTATAGCTTAAAAAAGAAACCTTAAGCAAATATTCGCCTTGCTTGTAATTAAGCATAAAGTTTCCTGCCTCATTAGAAGTAGTGCCCTTAATTAATGTTGTATCTAGGCTAAATAAAGCAACGTTTGCAAAAGGAACGGGGTTGGTGTTTTCATCAAATACTCCACCTTTTAAGCCTGAATTAGAACTATTTTGAGCAAACGTAAATTGAATGCTGAATAAAAGGAGAAATAGGGAAAGGTATCTCATATAAATATTGCGCGAATATCTTACTTATTAAGATATCTACAATCTTAAATGAGAATTGTTTTGTTAAGAAGAATAAACGTAGTCTATAGACTTGGTTTGTTTGTTAAAAACCTCTCTTCTAAACTTTAAGGAGCTTTTACCTAAAATCCTAATGGAAGCCATATTTTGCTTGTCAACATATGCTGTTACGGCAGGTATCTCCATTTCGTTTTCTGCAAAATTGATAAGCTCATTGGCAATTTCTTGTCCGTAGCCTTTATGCCAATACTCTTCCATGAGGCGATAGCCAATTTCAAACTCTCCGCTCTCGTTTTTAATTAAAGCACAAGTTCCAATAAATTCACCTGTTTCCTTTAAAATTACGCCCCAAACCCAAAAGCTTTTGTTTTTTGCTCTAGAGAGGGTAAGCAGCTTTTCGAAGTCGGTTTCTCCTTCTTCAAGTAAAATTCCGGTTCCATTGGTGAATTTTTTGACTTTGGGGTGGTCAAGAAGTTTTTGAAAATTCTTAAGGTCTGTTTTTCTTAAACTTCTGACATAAAGTCTTTTGGTTTGAAATAATCCTTTCATAATCAGGAGGTTCTTCAAAATTGAAAAACTAAGGTAAAAACATCAACTAAACTTCCAAATGGAGTAGTGTTAAATGAGACCCATAAATCGGGTTTTTCATGCTAAAAAGTCCAATTTGTTGAAAACTTTTTCAACTAAAATTAGGGTAGTTTAGTCTGAGTTGTTTTCCAAATTTTTGATCAAATTCAGGAAATTTTAAGCTTGATATTTGTAACCCCATTAACCGGATTGGCTTTTTTAAAGGCAATTCTTCAACAATTAAATCTTTCGCTAATTTTAAAATATCAGCAGGTTTAAAAAAGAAAGAACCCAAAGAGGTGGAACGAGTTATTTGTTCAAAATCTTCGAACTTTAACTTAAGTGTTAGTGTTTTGCCTGAGGCTTTTTTGGCTTCCATTCTTTCACCCAATTCTTGGGATAAATTTTCGGCTAATGAAAAAAGGTCTATAGTATTAACAATGTTCTCACTTAGGGTGGTTTCGCAGCCTATGGATTTTCTTATTCGATTTGGTTTTACGGCTCTTTCGTCGTTACCTCTTACAATATGGTAAAGGTACACACCTAACTTACCAAACCATTTTTCTAACTTAATAAGCTCTAACAACTTCAGGAGACATATCTGTCAATCCCATTTTGTCAAAAATCTTACCTATATTTTCTAGCCTTTTATAATCTCTAGCATTCTCATTTTTAATCTTAGGGCTTAACTTAGTTATACTCTCAAGTGCTTTAGCAATAGGTTTTTTTAACGATTCCCTTGCCCACTTTGTTTTGTCTTTTTCGGATTCGAGTTGTCTTTTGACTTTTTGGGAGAGTTTGTTATAAAACTTACTTGTGTACCACCCGTAAGTTCCTTGAACGCTTTCAGTTCCTCGCCCTCCATATTTGCCATCGCTTCTTCTCTGCTCATGTAAAATGACCCACCCCTCTTTTCTACTAGTTGCTTGTATTCCTTTGCTGTCATAATTTTTTAGTTTTTTTACGCTTTCGCTAAATGATTTGTTTGATTCTAATGCTTCTTTGCTTTGATTTTTTTCAAAAATCTGTCCGTTATAAATTTACCATTTTCTGATAAAGTACCACCAAATAAACCAACTTCTTTTAAAATATCATAAAACTCAGAATTTGTTAAACTTTTATTAAATTCTATAGTAGCATAAGGAACTGTTGCGCTACCATCATCGTTCCTAATTACAATTACGGTGTTATCGTTTACAGTCACATCAAACCTATGTTTTACAAAAATTTATTGAGGACATAGCTGTTTGGCTTTGTAGGATGACATGGCCGAGCGTACTCCAAACTTTCTTGCTTCGTAGCTTGCAGCAGCAACAACACCTCTTTCTGAAGAACCACCTACAGCAATAGGTTTACCTTTTAACTCCGGAAAATCACGCTGTTCTACCGATGCAAAAAAGGCATCCATATCTATATGGATTATCTTTCTCAATCGGCTAAAGAAATTATTCTATTACTATTTTCTCGGTTACTTTTTCGCCGTTTTCAGCTTCTAAAATCAAGAAATAAATGCCTGATGATAAGGAGTAGGTGTTAAAAGAAATCCTGTTCATACCTTGTTTTACCAAGTCATTTTGGAATTGTTGAATTAATCTTCCATCTGCATTGGTAAGGTAAATGTTTCGCTTAGCTGAGGTATTTACTTCAACTTCAATATTTATTTCGTGATTATTGGCCACGGGATTAGGAAAAACCTTGATGTCATCAGATTTTTTGGAATTTTCTGCAACCGAAGGAAAAATATAATTTGCGGTCACAATTTCATCAAAACTCATAGAGTTATTGTTGTTGACTTGGCCCCAATAGCCGCATGTATAAACTTTTCCAGGCTCATCGTATTTTCTTTGAATACCAAAGTAATCTCCCCATCTCTCTGTAGCAACTCCACCATGCATGTTTACATAGCCTTCGCCGCGCATTACTTGCACAATGTCTGAGTAAGCATCTTCATTTCCATTATAGTAAACCACTGAATAACCCGAAAAAACAGTATCTGCAGTATGGTTAAAGCCAATTAATACATCTTGAGGGTGGTTTACATCTCCGCTAAATGCCAAATTTGGATAACCCAATTCTAAATAAGGATGATCAATTAAATTTGCTCTCATTGTCGGCGAACTTCCATCAACATCATCAATAAATGCATGCATAATAATTGGCATTCCGGTGGTGGCATCTCTTGTTGAAGCTACAAATTGAATGGTATTGTCTAGCAATGTAGCGCCAAGCACTCTACCATCGTTAGTTTCAAATATGTGACCGCTTGGTTGTTTAGCTTTTGGAGGCGTAATGTATGGAATGGGAGAGGTGAGGTGTTTAACATCAATTGTAGGATTACTATTCATATCACCGGTTAAGGTTACCAAGAAAATACTGTCGTTGGTATAAACCAAAGTATCAGCTAGTGGAGGGTAGTTTCTGTTTGATAGAAAATGCATTTGGTTGCCTGAAGGCCGCTCGCCATTTTGCACAGGACACATATACCTTAGATTTTCACCTCCGAATTGAACATCGGTAATAAGATTGGTTGAAAGTGCAGAAGCACCTGTAAAACCATCTTGTAAATCCATTTGCCAAATTAAAGTTTGATCGAACCCTGTAATCCACGATTGGCCATCAATTAGCAGGTTTACGGTTAGAAACAACTCATTATCGTTCATGGCAATGGCCGGATAATCTGTCCATGTTGTGGCATTTAAAGGCGCTCCATCTAATTCGTAAATATTCCAAGGGTCTGTAGGGTTTGAAGTACTTGAAAAGCCAACAATAATTTTTGAGTCGGCAGGAGTTCTGCCACTTAAGAAAACCAAAACAAATTTCTCATAATCAGGATGGTACAATAATTTAGGGTCGAACGGTGCTGAAGTAGGATATGGAGAAAAAGCATTGAAAGTAATAGTTGGCAAGAAATCGCCCGGAGCAAACATGGCAGTATCTGAATTTAAATCGTGTGCGTAAATTCTAGAGTTCCAAGAAGTCATCAAGAAACCATCGTCTGAAACTGCTAAAGTATTGTCACTTGGAGTTCCTCCTGAAATTGGAGATTTTACTGTAAAGCCTTGTTGGGGTATTCTTTTAGATACCACTACCGGTAGCGGTTCGCTACCCATTTTAGTATTTTTTCTTCTTTTTTCAGGTTGTCTTGGAAATTTTTCATCTAATTTATTTTTCCAACTTTCAAGTGCATCCCGATAGCTGTTACCACCGGGAAAAGGAGCTTCGGTGTTTTGAATGCTGAATTGAAAAGGGTCATAACTTTCATTCGGGTAGAATGTTTTTACTTTTTCAGCTTTAATGGCAGTTGATTTGTAATTTTGGGCGTTTCCTACAAAGGCAGAAAACAATAAAAATGTCATCACTAGCAATAGACTATTCCTCATAATGCGGTAATTTTCGTTGAGTTAAAATTAATACCTAAATCGTAACAACTCAAAAATAGTTCATGATAAGGTCTAAAACCATAATTGGGCGATTCGAAAAGATAAGATTTTCAGAAGCCTCAGATGCAGTCGTAAAGGCTAAAGTAGATACGGGTGCAAAAACATCATCGGTTCATGTTGGTGCAATAAAAGAATTTGAGGTGGATGGAAAAAAAATGTTAGAGTTTAACTTATTGGCTAAAAGAAACTTAAAAATTCAAAAATCAAACTTTACAAAAAGGTTAATAAAAAGCTCAAATGGACAAATGCAAGAGCGTTATGTTGTAGAATTGCCGATAATGTTTGGCGGAAAAAAATATAAAACAGAGTTCTCTTTATCGAAACGAAAAGAGATGAACTTTGAAGTGCTTTTAGGCAGGCAATTCTTGCTTAAAGGTTTTATTGTAGATGTTTCACAAAAATACTCTGTAACAGAGGAGGAGCTATGAAAATTGTAATATTATCAAGAAATGCGAATTTGTATTCTACCAATAGATTGGTTGAGGCAGCTGAAAAAAGAGGCCATGAGGCTTTGGTGGTAGATCACCTAAAATGCAGTGTGGTTTCAGATATTGGAAATCCTAAAATATATTTTCAAGGAAAACCACTTGTTAATGTAGATGCAATTATCCCTAGAATTGGTTCTTCAGTAACATTTTATGGATCTGCTATTGTAAGACAATTTGAAATGATGAATGTATTTTCTGCAAACCCATCAATAGCAATTGTAAGAAGTAGAGATAAATTACGTTCGTTGCAGATTTTTAGCAGACACCATATTGGTATTCCGAAAACAGTTTTTGCCAATCATCCAAAACAAGTAGATAAACTTATACATGAATTGGGCGGAACCCCTGTAGTTATTAAATTACT
>JAAZVO010000177.1 GCA_018623405.1 Crocinitomicaceae bacterium | reverse complement strand
GTATTTACCAATTGTGGGGTTTGTGAAATCCCTTAAATACGATATGATAGACATCTCCTTACCCTGGCGGTTTTTTATTGGAGAATGTTTTCAAAATGGTGAATTACCACTGTGGAATCCATTCATAAACTTTGGCTTTCCGCAAATTTCTGAACCCCAAACATGGTATCCAATTGCAATTATTTTTCAGCTAATAGGGAGGTACACTTTATTTAGTTTACATATAGAGTTTGTTCTGCATTTATTGGTTGCAGGCAGCGGTATGTTTTATTTCTTAAAAGCAAAAAGTAAAGATCAGGCTACCGCACTAGCACTAGCTGTGCTGTATGTTTTTAGTGGATTTTTTGTTGGTAATGCCCAACATTTTGGTTGGGTAATAAGTGCCGCATGGCTACCGTGGATTTGGTTTCATTTTTTAAAGGTTTTAGAAAGCAAGCAAACCAATTCAATATTGATGCTGCCTGTGGTTTTGTATTTTATGCTTACGGGAGGTTACCCAGCCTTTTTTGTCACCAACTTATATATCATGTTAGGATATTTCTTGGTTTGGGCCCTTAGAAACCAGGGCTTAAAAAAACCTAGAGTAATTCTTGGGTTGGTGGCAGCTGCAGGTATTTTGGCGCTGTTAAGTTTTGGGGCAATTTCCTCATTTTATGAAATTAAATATCTAATAACCAGGGGTAGTACACTTTCTTGGGAAGCACTAGGAATAGGCTCTTTGAGTTTAAAAAGTTTAATTTCTACCGTAGCACCATTATTGGTTACCACCAAGGCCGAAATGTGGGGCGTTTTAGATTATGGATTAACCAATTTATTTCTCGGGTTTGGTTTTATGGGTATTTTGCTGTTAGGGATTTGGCGGTTCAATTGGAATTTTGGCTGGAAGTTACTTGTTGGTCTGTTTTTTTTGTGGATGGCCTTGGGACCAGAGTTTTTATTGCTAAAAGTATTGGCCAGTGTAATTCCATTTTTAGATGTATTTAGGTTTCCTGCCTTGTATAGGCTTTTTACAATTTTCTTTTGGATATGGGCTGCAGCAGAAATAATTCAAGGTATAGATCTAAAAAGGTTTAATAACTTGAGGCCTTGGATTCCCATAATATTTCTCTCAATGGCAATGGTTTCTTTTTTATGGATGCACAAAGCAAGCTTTATGGATGGCTTTCCATTGCCTGAGGGGTATAAGGTTTGGACAATTTCTCAACGCGCATTTATTTGGTTTTTGGGGCTGGCAATAATTTCTGGTATTGCTTGGATGGTAACAAAAAAGGCTGCACCAAAACAGTTTTTATTAGCATTAATAATTGCAGAGGGGCTGTGGCATGTAGTTATTTATGGACCTGTTTCAATTTATTATTGGGAAACCACCCAAACCGCAGAAAAATACTTGACCGAAATTCCAAAAAGCTTTCCTGCTCAAAATATTGAAAAACCTACTAAGCATTTTCTAGAAAAAGACTTTACTCAAACAAGTTTTTTGTGGCGAAACAAAGCTCATTATCCAAAACAACTAGCTGCAGATGGTTATTCACCTTACGTGTTTTTTGATTTTTATGAGTTGAGTAATTCTGATGATTGGAATAAGGGATTAGATAAACCATTCGCATTTTTACAAGGCGGAAACCAAAGGATAAATTTTACGTCTTTCACTCCCTCGAAGTTTGTTTTTGAAATTGATGTTGAAGCTTTAGATCAATTTGTGTTACAGCAAAATTTCTTGAAAGGATGGCAGGCCAAAGTGAATAACCAAATTGTTGAAATCAAACCTTATTTAGGAGCATTCATGCAAATTCAAATTCCAATTGGAAAAAGCGAAATAGAGTTTTGTTATTTACCTCACTTTTCAAAATTTCGATTCTTTTTTCCAATGGTTCTTTGTGGGGTTTTAATTGTTGCCTCTTTGGTAATTGGCTTCACAAACCTTAAGCCTACCGCTAAATAATTTGCCCATACTCAGGCAACCTTTTTGAATAATTTCGTCTATTATACAAACTTGCCAAATTTTAAACTTTTGTTTTCCTTTTGGATAAGTAATTTCTTTTAGCAGTGCAGGATTGATTCGCTCAACTTCTTTCCGAATTTGAACTGATGTAAACTTTTTGAAATCTCTCATAAAATTGATTCTATTTTTCCCTTTGGTAAAATGTAATATCATGTGAAGATGATTTGGCATAATAACGTAAGCAATTACTGATGCTTCTAATTTATGACAACAAAACTTTAGACTACTTTGCACTATTTCAAAGTTATCTCCAATAGATATGAGATGAAGCCATCGATAACATGTAGTAGTTATAAAAAAGATGTTGTAATCGTGATAAAAACTTCTATTTCTTAAACCCATGAAACAATTTTAGCTTGAAAATATCTTGTTAGATGGAGCTTAAAACGTTCATTTAGTATTTGGGGGCTAAGCAAATCAGAAATGCTGACTTGGTTGAGTTGCTAGACTTTAAATGTCGGGAGGAAACTCCCGACAGCACTGTAGGGGAAGCTTACATTTAAGTGACTTTCCTGCTTGTATTGCCAAACACTTCCTACTATAATTATCCACTACAGCTAAGCCTCTAAACTTAGTGCCGATGTAGAGCTGGATACCTTAATAGAAATTAAAGGTATTTCATCAGGTTTTGTTAGTTCAGGCAACCCAAATATTGCTTCGGGTATTCAAGATTCAACTGGGTTTATTAATCTAGCTAAAATTCCAAATATTTATGATTCTATACCGCTTGTTTGGACTGCAATTGGGGCAGGCTGTTCAAAAGATACTTCCATTATTATTTCACTTTCTAAACCTTTTGATGCCTCTATTATTGGCCCAACAAATATTTGTCCTAGTGATAGTTTAATCAGGTTTTATCAAAGCGACACTTTATTAGGTGGTAATTGGGATGGGCAGGGCATTGTTGATGCTAAGCTTGGAATTTTTGATGCCTCTATATTTACTGGGGGTCAAATAATGAAAGTTGTACTTGATAGCGCAGGATTTTGTGGTGATCGTGATACATTTAGTATAACTGTAGATACCCTTCCAAAAATTTCATTCTTTACCATAGCAGGTGGCTTTGGACCTTGGTGTAAAAATGATAGCTCTAATGTTATTTTCGGTGCAACCCCCTACGATAATCCCGCTAATTCAGGATCCGGAAATTGGTTGCATCTTAATGGATGGTTAAATGGTGGAGTAAACAACACTACTCCTATTGTGACCTTTTCAACTTCAGCGCTATTTCCAAAAGTTGGAAATCATTCTTCGGTTTACTTTTTTGAAGATTTAAACGGGTGTAAAAGTCAAGACACCTTAAGGGTTCAAATATTTGATGACCCTGGGAAATTGAATATTTCAATTAATGGAAAGCAAGTTTCAGTTTTTTCAAATATTACAGATGGATATTGGTATGAATGGTATTTGAATGGAAATCCAATTGCCTCTAGTCAGGATGGAATTGGACAACCATTGTTAGGCTCAGGAGATTTTCATTTAAAGCTCTACCATCCCTGTGATACATTAATTTCCAATTCCGTATATTTTGAAAATTTAGGGTTAAATTTTTTGAATAATAACGATGAATTTCAAGTTTATCCCAACCCTTCTAATGGCCAATTTACATTGAGTGTTCCGCAAGAACTATTAGGTCAAAAATTCCAAATTTTCAATCAGTTTGGGCAATTGATTTGGGAACAGGTTTTAAACCATCCTCAATCAGAAATAAATGGACTACCTGCTGGAGTTTACTTTTTGCAAGTTGACAGTGAAAGGCGAAAGCTAGTTGTTAGATAATATTCACTTCTCGCTCTAATTCAATGCCAAATTTGGAATGAATGTCTTCCAGAATTTGAGAAGAAAGGTCAAATATTTCTTGTCCTGTGGCATCTTTATAATTTACCAAAACCAAAGCTTGTTTTTTATGAACTCCAAAGCAGTTGTCAATAGTTTTTCCTTTCCAACCGGCGGTTTCAATTAGCCATCCTGCAGGCACTTTTACTTCAGTTCCTGAAACAGGATAGGATGGAGCACTTGGGTAGGCTTTTAATATTTCTTCGTAAACTGACTTTGATACTACAGGATTTTTAAAAAAGCTTCCGGCATTTCCAATTTCTGCAGGATTAGGTAGCTTAGAAGATCTAATATTTATTACTGCTCTACTAACATCTTTTGGTGTTGGGTTAGCAATGCCTAATGTTTCTAATTCTTGCTGAATGGCGCCATAAGAGGTGTTTAAGTTTGCTTTTTTGTTCAACTTAAATCCAACTTTGGCAATGATGGTTTCACCTTTTATTTTGGTTTTAAAAATGGAGGTACGATAGCCAAATTCGCAGTCGCTTTTCTCAAATCGATGAATTTTTTGAGTGGCAATTTCCATTGCTTCAACAAACCAAAAAACCTCTTTAAGCTCAATGCCATAGGCTCCGATGTTTTGCATTGGTGAGGCGCCAACACTTCCCGGAATTAAACTTAAGTTTTCTGCTCCAAACCAATTATTCGAAAGGCTTTTTAATACAAATTGATGCCAATTTTCTCCCGCGCCTACTTCAATATAATAGTGGTGCTCATCTTCTTTGATTAAGTTAATTCCTTTAATTTCATTTTTTAAGGTTAGTCCATCAAAGTTTTGAGTTAATAATAAATTGCTTCCACCACCTAAGGGAAGCAGCTTATTATTTTTAGCTTGTTTTGAGGTTAGAATTTCACCTAATTCATCAGTTGAAGAAAAACTTGCAAAGAGTTTTGAGATAGCTTCAATACCGAATGTATTGAAGGGTTTTAGCGAGGTGTTGTTATGTATTTGCACTAAACAAAATTAACTGCGTTGTAGAGGGTATAGTTTGAGGTAATAGAATATTTTGAACACTAAAGGCTTGAAAAACAAGAGTTATTTTCCCTCTTTCTTTTTCTCTAGTTCAAGCATTTCTTCAATCCATCCCATGTTTTGTTGGAAGGTTTCGAATCGCTCTAGATAGGGGTTCCATTTTATCTTGAATACTACATTAGAATAATCTATGTTGAGGTCTCTAACATTATAAAGCCTAATAGGAAAGTAAAGCGACTTAACTTGGTCCATTGCCATTTTTTCGGTTGATAGTAAAGCAGTTACAGAAACATGGCCGGGGTTGGAAACTACCAATTTGTAATTTTTTTCTCTCTCGAGGTCAATTAATATGTCTCCGGTTTGCTGAATCTTAGATGCAAAAATTAATGAGTCTTTTTCATAAACAAAAATCGTTGAGTTTGTAAGTAAGCCAAACTTGCTACTTACTTGCACTGTAACTTTTATAACCTCGTCTCTAAATAAAGACTTGGTGCTAATTTCTGCAGTAGTAGCAATATGACCGGGCTTAGAAACAGTGATTTTGTATTCTTTATCTCTTTCTAATTCTAATTTTATTACTCCGTTTTTGTCTGCATATTCAGCTCCAATTAGGCTGTATTCTAAATAAATGCTAGAGCCTCACTTAAAACATCGTATTGGTTAGTAATAATGGTTTTAAACTTAACTACATCTGCTTTAGCCGTGCTTATGAAAGGAAGTAAAGCTAAAACTGCGATGCTTAATATTTTTTGAATTGTTTTCATTTTCCGTGTGTTTGATATTAAATAAACCAATGCCATTCCAAAACAAAAGCATGCTTTAAGGTGCTGTTAATGAGGTGTTTAAAAAATTAAGATGAAGTGACTATTCCCGTGATGGGAAACAATATTCCAAATTTGAGAATTTACAAAGGAATTAGGTTTTGGTAGTGATGATATCTTTCCATCACTTGTTTTACGTAGTTTACAGGCTCACTTCCTCTGCAATAACCGTATTTAGATTC
>JAAZVO010000013.1 GCA_018623405.1 Crocinitomicaceae bacterium | reverse complement strand
GTCGTAATTTTCTAAGAAAACAACAGCGTTAGGATATTTCTTAGACATTTTTACCAAATTGGTAACAATGCCTTTTCCTGTATCATCAAGTGGGTGAGCCCTTCCTGAAAATACTAATTGGAGTTTACCATCTCTTAACAATGGATCAATAATATCTGTATTAGAGAAAATAAGGTCGCTTCTTTTGTAAGGAACCGCTCTACGGGCAAAGCCAATGGTTAAAACATCTTCACTAAGTTTTACGCCGTTTCTTTTTTCGATAAAGTTGAAAAATCCTCTCTTATTTTCCATGTGAGCTTCCCAAAGTTCATCACTGGTTTTATTACCATCAATTAGATTTTCAGAAACCCAAGTTGGTTTATGAATAGCATTGGTAATGGCTACAATCTCAGAGCGATTGTTAACATGTTCCCACATTTTGTTGGCTGTTTCGCCATGTAGTTGAGCTACCGCGTTTGATTTTCTTGAAAGACGCAATGCTCCAACAGTCATATTAAATGGGCTACCTCCAAGTTTTTCCAATTGCTTTTCAGATAATCCATGATTTGCTCCCATGTACATCAATCTTTCAATTGGATGCGACTCGTTACCTTGAATAACAGGGGTGTGTGTGGTGAAAACAATTTCTTCTTTTGATTTCTCCCAAGCAGTCTCAAAAGAATCGCCGGCATCCATTTTTTCTTTAATAAGCTCAAAACCTGCAAAAAGTGCATGGCCTTCGTTAAAGTGATAAACATCTACATCTATACCTAGCTTTCTTAAGGCTTTTATTCCGCCAATTCCTAAAACAATTTCTTGAGCCACCCGCTCTTCGCCAAACCAACCATATAGTTGGGAGGTAATCCATGGGTCGTTATTTCCCGGAATGTCAGTATCTAATAAATAGATAGCATTGTTTCCGTAAATATCTAATTTCCATACTTTACAACGTACTTCATAATCTTTCATTGGCACAGTTACTTCAATGCCGGTATCTTCAAAATTATATTCGTAGTTGTGATAAGTATCATATGGTTTTCCATTATCATCGATTAACTGATCGGTATAACCTTGTTTCCACTTAATCCCTATACCAATTACAGGGAAATCGTGGTCTTTTGCTCCTTTAAGGTAATCTCCGGCAAGGATTCCTAGCCCGCCTGCGTATGCTTTAAAACTATTATCGAGGGCGTATTCCATGCAGAAATAAGCCACTTTAGGTTTATTTGAATTACTCATATTTCAAATTATTAAGGGGCGCAAAATAGCTATTTGTGTTTGATTATTGGTAATAAGAAAACGTTAAAATATCAATAAATACGAACTAAGTGTTTTTTGTACACTTTGTAAACAAAATAAACTAAGGTAACTTTGAAATAGTTTTTATTATTCCCCAACTGGTTTTAAAAGAAAGTTTACCCGATTAATCTCATTTCCATTTACAATTAAACTAAACCCATGACTTCCTGAATGGTAGGTTCTGGTGGTAATTGGTTTAAAACTGAAACGGGTTTGAAACCATTTTTCTTCGTTGGTAGGTAAGTTGAAGTTTGAAATTTGAAAAACTTTTTTCGATTGGGTTCCATTAGCTTTTAAAAAGTAAATGGCATATTCTAATCTAACTTTTCTAGAGGTATTGCTTTTGTTGAGTAGTGAAAACGAAAATTCGAATTTTCCGCTCCAAGGAACTTTTTTAGTGTAATCCAAATTTTTGATTTGCAAGTCTTCATCATAAAACCAACCAAAATAATTTAGTGCATGTTTGTTTCCTGCTTTCAATAACGTTCTTGAGGCATGTTTTAGCAATGCTTGAGTTTTTTCGGGTGCTTTTTTCCACTTTTTGTATAGCCCAAGCAAAACTTCAGGATTGTTTTTACTGATGTCGTTAAGATTATTGGTAACGCTTCTTCTTACACATTCAGAATCATCATTTTTTAAGTTTTCTAAAATGGGAAGAATTGGAGTAGGGTTATCTTTTAAATCTTGTAAAACCCCGCCCCATGGAAGTACAGGTCTACAACCTTCAGATGATAACCTTCTAACATGCTCATTGGTGTGTTTTGTCCAATTAAGCATTTGTTGCATCATTTCAACAGGGTATTTTTCAATAAAAGGCCTTACTGCAAATTCGCAGGTGGTAAAGTCGGTAATAGATTCGAAAACATAACAGCTTTTTGGCATAAACTCTAAACCATTACTCTCAATTATTTGAGGTAAGAAAATGGCTAAGTAGCCATCTCCGGGATGTTTTGTTTTTCTAAGTTGGTTGGCAATTGAAATTACTTGTTCTGCTTTTGTATTAAATGGGGTAGATAGGTATGCGTTTAAAACTGATGCTATATGACGCATCCTGTCTTTCAATTCTAAATCTTCCCATTTTTTTACAAAAATTTTATTCAAAAATTCATCCTCTGTTGCTTCAATTTTTTTTGCCTTAAGGGCATTGAAAATTCTAAGGATATAAGATTTGTTGTATTGATTTTTGAGAGGTTCGGGCGTAGCTCAAATATGATACTTTTAACCTTTCCAAGTACCTCCATACCGGTAATTTGGAAGCTTTTGGTGTTTTTCGCAGCACTTTTTACATACAAAAATCCAATTTTTTCCTTTATCCAATTGTACCCGAAACATAAGCGAGAATTCTTTATTACAAGTAGCACATTTTTTGGTTTTCATTACCGTTTAACAATTTCCTACAAAAAATGTGGTAAGTAATTTTAATATTGGAGCAGTGAATACTCTGAAAAAGTTTTGTTTTCTAGTTTGTACGTTACTTTTAATTAAAAGTGGTTGGTCTCAATCATCATTTTACGGATGGGAAAAGCAATTTTCATCTAATGATTTTATCATTCAATTGAAAGAAGATACTGATCAATTAGAAACAGATCTTTTTGACTACTTAAAAACGCATCAAACAGATACGTTGTATTTCAATTATCAATCAGATAATTTAACCATAAGAAAAAGACCTTTCGAAAGCTTTATAGAGCAACGTTTACCAACTGGTGATTTAATTCAAAAATCAATTTATAGAACCGATACCACTATTCGTTATTATGACGGTAAGGGTTTTTGTTTCAATAGGGAAGTGAGGAAAAAAGACGGTTACATCGATTGTGTTGACCATTATGCTACCAAAACAAAGCAAAGCAGTTACACCAAAAGAGATAATTACATCCGTTTTGATTTTAGTGATGAGTTCGGGGTAAAGCAACAAACAGTTGAGTTTGAAAATGGAATTTGGACTTTTTCCGAATGGCCAATCTACGGTAATGTTAAAGTTGAGGAGCGTTTTTTGGTAAAAGAGGGTGATACTATAGGAATGCATCAAATAGCGCAAGATGGCCGCTTTCAATATCGAATAAATTGTAAAGACTCCACTTCAGAATTTAGGCAGGTTAACAATAGAACCAAAACAGATATTTGGGAAAGGAAATTACCCGGAAAATACTTTTTTTCCAAAAGGGTAGCTGAAGACTCGATTACTATTGTGCAGCAAAACCCTCCCATTTATCTTGAGCGAATTACCACCACTTTTGGTTTTGAAGAGAAGTACTTTGAAAATGGAAAGTTAATTAGTATTCAACGGCAACAGAACCCAAAACCGGGAAATCAATATCATCGTTTGGCAGATACCCTGCTATACCCAAATAGGGGGCTTGATACACTTGGACTGATGATTCAGAAATTTCATCCTAACAATGGAAATGTTTTGATGGAAGAACAATATTTTCAGTTTCAGTTTTCACCCAACGAAAGGTTAAAAATTAACTACGAAAATTTAGGTAAGCCGCTTAAACAAGTAAAATACAAACGCAATAAAAACTTTAACGAATACAAAAAAGTTACGGTTTTTAAAGGCAAAAAAACTGTAGAAAAGTCAGCAAAAAGGTTTGAGTTTTTTGATGCTCTAAAAGCTAGGAGAAATAGAAAAAGTTATTCTGTTTATTCAAGGCCTTACTTGCCTACTTTTGGCTCAGGTGGCTTAAGAAAGTTTTCTTCTGTTGAGGTAAATTTTGAGGGTAAAAGATTAACCCCTTTTCCTAAGTTCATCACATTTGAAAATGATACTCTTCAAAAAGATCTTTTTGAGGTGGTGGGCACCTTAACTCAATATTCAAAAAAAGAAGATGAGGCAATTAAAGTTATTTTCCTTTTTGAGGAGGATACCACAAGAATAATTTACGACAGAAAACAAGTTTCAATTGAGGAATTAAAAGAAAAACTATTTGAAAATCCCAATAATGGCTTCTTTAATAATCCTGTTATTGAAGCACTTGACTTCTTGGAGTATTCAAAGGTTTCGATAGGTAAAAATCAATATTTAATATCCCAACCAAAAGATGGTAAATCTAAGGTTACCTATTTGGGAGCAAATCCTAAAAGGGTAGAGGTAATTTGGGATTTGAGGGAGAGTGATAATTAGTCATAAAAAAGCCTCACCAAAAATGGCGAGGCTTTTCATTCAATTCAACAACAAAGGGTTATTATAATAAGCTTGTAATTTTATCGCTAGTTGGCTTTGTCATGCTTCTGTAGCGGGCTACTAGTTTTCCATTCTCGTCAATTAAAAACTTCTCGAAATTCCATTTAATATCTCCGGTAAAAGATTCATTTTCAACAGTTGTGAGGTATTTAAATAAAGGGTCAATATCATCTCCTTTAACAGAAACTTTGCCTGCCATTGTAAATTCTACACCGTAGTTTTTTTGGCAAAATCCTTTTATATCTTCATTGCTTCCGGGCTCTTGTCCGCCAAAATTATTGGCAGGAAAACCTAAAATTTCCAATTTGCCTTTGTATTGCTGATAAAGCTCCTGCAAATCGGCATATTGAGGAGTAAAACCACACTCTGAAGCAGTATTTACTATTAATAGTTTCTTACCTTTAAATTGAGCAAGTGGAAATTCTTCACCGTTAATGTCTTTTACGGTAAAATCATAAACAGAATTTTGGGCAGTCATAAAGGTTGATATTAACATTAAACTTAAAAACAATAGTTTTCTCATGGATTAAAATTTAGTGGTTAAACAGCAGAAACTGAATTTTTGTTGAGTTTTTGAATTAAAAACCTAACTCCCCATAAAATTAAAAGCAACCAAGGCGTTCCATGCAATAAAAGGTCGAACCAATCCATTGGTGCCATACCAACTGCGCCACCGGCAACCCATTTTAATTTTCCCAACACATGAGGTTCGGGAAAAAAAGGCGTCAAACCAAGGGTTAAACTTAACATTACCAATAATTTAGGATCGTTCAATAATTTTTTCATTCGTAAACTTTTTCATCAATATTTAACCAAACGCCCCACACCTTGTCATAGGCATGTACACTATCTACTTCTTGTTTATTGCGGTAAACAGGCTTTCCTGCATTTGCCCATTCAAAAATTCCACCATACAAATTGTAAACATCTTCAAATCCTTCAGCCAAGAGTTTTTCAGCAATTTTTTCTGATCTGTAACCTACCGAGCAGTATATTAAAACCGGTTTTTGTTTGTTGAGATTGGATACTCTGCTAAGGTTAAAGTCATCATAACCCACCCAAATAGCATTATTTAAATGGCTTACATCAAATTCATTTTTTTCTCTTGCATCTAAAACTTGGTAATCCGTTAAGCCTTCAATGGCATATATATCTACAAGAGGGGTAGTTTTGCTTAATAGAGTACCCAACATTATATCAAATGCTTTGCTATTAACTGCTTGTGAGTTGGCCTCAAGATTAACTAGAATGAGAAAAAATAAGAAGATGTTTTTAAATTTCATTGAGTTGCCAATCGTAATCTAGGTAATTGATTTCAGTATCTTTTGTGAGCTTTATTTCGCTGTGCAAATTGAGGTATTCCCACAAACTTTTTTGGTGTGTAAAGTCACCTTTGTACCAAGAGAATATTTTTGAAAGTTGCGCCTGTTCAGGTGTAATTTTATTTTTTCTTGTTTGCGAAGAATTTAACTTTCAAATATCAAACCTTTATTTTGAAACTAAACCTATTTCATTTGATTTAGTTGAAAGGCTACTTTTGTCGGCATGAACCTAAAGGGTAAAACCATTTGGATAACAGGTGCCTCCTCAGGAATAGGGGAAGCCTTAGCCATTGAGTTATCAAAAAACGAAAACAATTTAATTCTTTCTGCTCGCCGAACCGATGTTTTAAGTGAGGTGAAAGAAAAATTAAAATATCCCGAAAGAGCAGCAGTACTTCAGTTAGACTTAACAGACTCAAGCAGTTTTCTAGAAAAATACGAAAAGGCAAAGTCATTTTTTGGAAGCATAGATGTTTTGGTAAATAATGGTGGTATTAGCCAAAGGGCATTTGCTCACGAAGCTTCTTTAGATGTAGATAGAAAGGTATTTGAAGTGAATTACTTTGGAGCTATTGGCTTAACAAAAATGGTATTGCCTGAAATGATGAGTCGAAAATCAGGTCATATAATAGTTATTAGTTCGGTAGTTGGAAAATTTGGTTTCCCTATGCGAACTGCATATTCAGCATCAAAGCATGCTTTACATGGTTTTTTCGAAAGTTTGCAATTAGAGCAAGCCAAAAACAATTTGAATATTACCATAGTTTGTCCCGGAAGAATAAAAACTAATATTTCATTAAATGCTATTGATAAAGATGGTAAGAAGCATGGAGTAATGGACCCCGGACAGGCAGGTGGAATTCCGGCTGATGTTTGTGCCAAAAGAATTATCAGTGCGGTAAAAAAGAACAAAAGAGAAGTATTTATTGGAGGTATGGAAGCTTTGTTGGCATTCATTAAGAGATTATCGCCGGCAATGTTCCACTTTATCGCCTCAAGAGTAAACCCAACATAAATGGAAAAAGTAATTAGTGGAATTCAGCAAATGGGTATTGGAATACCGAATGTTCATGAAGCTTTCGATTTTTACCGAAAGGTATTTGGAACAGATGTAAAAGTATTTGAGGAAGCTGCTGAGGCCAATCTCATGTTGCCCTATACAGGAGGTGAACCAAGAAGCAGACATGCCATATTAGCAATGAACTTAGAAAGTGGTGGTGGTTTTGAAATTTGGCAATATACAAGCAGAACTCCTCAACCGGCAGATTTTGAACTTCATTTGGGAGATTTAGGAATTTTTATTTGTAAAATAAAAAGTAGAAATGTTGATAAGGCTTTCAGTGAATTTAAAAGTAAGGGCGTAAACATTATCTCTGAAGTAACTACCAATCCCGCAGGCCAAAAACACTTTTTTATGAAAGACCCTTACCAAAACATTTTTGAGGTTGAAGAGGGTTACACTTGGTTTAAAAATGAACAAAAAGCGACAGGCAGCGTATTTGGGGCAGTAATTGGGGTTACAGATACAGAACGCTCTAAAGCCTTTTATAGAGATGTTTTAGGTTACGATACCGTTGTGTTTGAAGAGGAAGGCACATTTAAAGATTTGACAGGTTTACCCGGAGGTAGCCGAAAAATTAAGCGCGTTTTATTAAAGCATTCCCAAGGGCGAAAAGGAGCATTTTCAAGGTTGCTTGGTCCATCAGAAATTGAGTTGGTTCAACTACTAGAAGATAAACCAAAAAAAATATTTGAAAACAGGTTATGGGGAGATTTAGGATTTATTCATCTCTGTTTTGATGTTGCAAGAATGGATTTAATTAGAAAAGATGCTGAAGCAGCAGGACAGCCCTTTACGGTTGATAGTGGAAATAGCTTTGATATGGGCGAGGCTGCAGGCCATTTTACCTATTGTGAAGACCCTGATGGTGCATTAATTGAATTTGTGGAAACCCACAAAGTGCCTGTAATGAAAAAGCTAGGGTTTTACCTCAATTTAAAGAAGAGAAACCCCGAAAAACCTTTGCCAAATTGGATGATTAAAGCAATGGGCATAAACAAGGTAAAATAACTTTGGTGAAACCTAAATATCGATTATTAAATACAGAAGAGTTAAAAACTCTTGAAAAGGAGTTTGTTGAGTTTTTGGTGGTAAATGGAATAACTGCAGAGGATTGGGAAAGCATCAAAAAAGAAGCTCCTCAAAAGGCAGATGAAGTACTTGTATTGTTTAGCGATGTTATTTTGGAGGGAAGTTTAAGGAAAATAGAGTACCTCAAAAAAACCGATGGTAAAGAGCTATATTATTTCAAGTTTGGCGCCCAAGAAGCCTTTTTAATTTGGGTAACCCAAGAGGAAGGAAGGCCGGTGATAAAAAAAACGGTGAAAAAGTATAAAACTACTAGAGAGCATGAGCTTTTTTATCATTTGCAACAAGGTTGCGAAATAGATAAGCAGGCCCTTTTCGAACAATTTTAATATGTCCTTACATTGGTTTGGAGTAGGTGAGGGGCATCATTCATGTTTTTACCATCTTCATTGTGCATTGCGTAGTTAAATCCTTTTTGGATGCTATAGGCACCTACTTCTCCTTTTTTGTTGATGGCTAAAAAGCCTACTTGAAAGTCTTTATAATCACTTTGTTTTTCGGAAATTCTTTTAATTGCGAGCTCACAAGCCTCTTGCGGTGATTTTCCCATCCGCATCATTTCAACAATTATGGCCGTTCCCGCAATCTTTACAACCGCTTCGCCCTTTCCGGTTGCTGTTGCAGCACCAACTTCATTATCAACAAAAAGGCCTGCTCCAATTATGGGTGAATCGCCAACTCTACCATGCATTTTCCAAGCTAAACCACTTGTTGTACAAGCTCCTGAAAGGTTCCCGTTTTTATCCAATGCAATCATTCCAATGGTGTCATGGTTTTCAATATTGATTATGGGCTCATAGTTTTTTTCTTTTGTCCATTGTTCCCATCTTTTTTTAGCCTCAGGAGTAAGTAAATTTTCTTTTTTAAACCCTTTTGATAAAGCAAAATCTAAGGCTCCTTTTCCACTAATCATGGTATGTGGGGTATCATCCATCACTTTTCTTGCCACCGAAATAGGATTTTTTATGTGTTGAAGAAAAGCTACCGCCCCACAATTTCCTTTTTCGTCCATTATGCATGCGTCAAGCGTTACATTTCCATCCCTGTCAGGCAATCCACCGTAGCCTACACTTGTTACACTTGGGTCGTTTTCAGGTATCATAATACCTTTTTCAACTGCATCAATGGCTTTTCCACCACCAGAAATTATTTTCCATGCTACATCATTCGCAGGTAAGCCATGATTCCAAGTAGAAACTACTACGGGCTTAAAGTTACCTGTGGGTTTAAAATTTGATTTTGCAATAAGCTTTGGGGAAATTGCTGCTGCAGCTGTACCAAAAGCAACATTTTTAATGAATTTTCTTCTTGAGTTCATGTTATTTAATTTTTACTCACTTTGTCAAAACAGTGCGAATCATAGGTTTTTTGCCACGGGTATAAAAGGTGTCGTTTTTTAATTCAACTGTCCACCGTGTATCATCTCCGGGGCCTGCATCGCTATCTAATCTTAAAATATTTTTTGCGGTATCCAAACTCCACTTGCCTGTTCTATCTGCCGTTCCAGAGTCCGAGGTAAAATAGGTGCCATCTTTATAAAACTCCATAATTCTATCTCCCTTTGGGTTTCTTTCGTGGTTGATGTCTATATCTCCATCTTTAATATCAACAAGTGCCCATTTTCCAATAATCACTTCAGGGGTGGGTTTAGGTTCACCGCAGGAAAAGCATAAAATTAAAACTGTTAAATAGGTGGTTAATTTTTTCATTCAGTTATTGAGTCTTTATTGAATTCACCTTCAAAGGCAGAATCTACCGGCTCCCAAAGCTCAATTTTTCGTCCTTCGGGATCTAAAATCCAAGCAAACTTACCATATTCAAAAACTTCTGTTTCACCAATTTGCGAAATGCCTTTTTTCTTTAGTGTTTGCAATAAATCTTCGAGGTTGGTAACCCTATAGTTTATCATAAATGGCACTGTAGAAGGGGTAAAATAGTCAACTGGCTTTTTCATAGCACTCCATTGTAAAAATGCTGAAGAGTTATCTGAGTGTTTTTTGAATTGGAATAAAGCGCCGTATTTGTTGGTAGATAGGCCTAGATTTTCGGCATACCAATCTTTTATTTCATCGGGTGAATTACTTTCAAAAAAAACACCTCCTATGCCAACTACTTTGCCTTTCATTTTACCAAAGCTGCAATTTTTTAATCACTTTTGGTGAATGTTGTTGCGTTTTTATTTTTTGTTTTTCCTTACAATTATTACCTACGTAAAAGGAGTTGCGCAAATTGAAGGCATTGTATTTCAGGATGTTAGAAATGTTATTTCTTCAAACCCCGATTCATTTTTAGTTCAAGCAGAAAAAGGAGATTTCCCTAAAGGACTTAACCGAAGACAACAACTTTTTTTACATGCTTTAGCTGCAGAAAAGGTAAGTGAGTATAATAAAAACATAAACACTTAACCTGAAGTACCCAATTCCAAAAGCCCTCTGTGTTTACCGAGGGCTTTTTTATTTTTCTAACTTATAATTTGTCTCCACTTTCCAACCATTCCACTTTGCAAACTCTGAAAGAAGAGCTAAATGTTGTTTTCCTTGTTGAATTGCTTTTTCAGGTAAATCACCTTCTAAAACCTTTTGTTTGATAAGAGCCATGGCTTCTTGCTGCATTTTTGAGTAATCTTCAGGTTTAAACCTATTTAAAGCTGAGTCCTTCAAATCATAATATTGAATATCCGGTTCAATAGAGATAACTTCAGCCTCAGGTAAATGAAGAATTTTTATGGATTTGCTATTGCTATCTATTTCAAACTTAGCCTTATGAAGGTCGAACCCTACCAAGGCCTTTGCTTTTATTACTAAAATGGCTTTTTTGTTATTGGGGATGAGTTGCATCCATATAGGCTTTTCTTCCTTATAGTGTATTATTTCAGAATAATTTCCTTCTACGGTTATTAACTTGCTCACCTCTTTAAGTCGCTCAAACAAACAATTCTCGGAGTAACACTAGTTGCAACTTCAATAACAATGTCCTCTTGCATTGGAAATAATATTTGTATTTCCCCACAAGGTGAAGAGATTACAGAAACCAAAACTTTCAATAAAGTAAGTGAATTACGTCATGATTTCTCAGGCGACCTAACAATCCATATTTCTGATGATTTAGCAGCTCCATATGCAGAAGTAACAGGCTCAAAGAATTTGGTGAATAACCTAAAATTTAAAGAGCGCAATGATAAATTGATAATTGAAGAAGATAGATGTATTAGAACTTCAAGTGATATCCATATTCATCTTTTTTTATCTAGTTTAAACGATATAGATTTAAATGGTTCAGGTTCTATATACTCAGCTGATACTTTGCGTGGAAACTCCCTTAATGTAGATTTAGATGGCTCAGGAGAAATAGATCTTGTTGCAGATGTTAACCTTTTAGAGGCAGAAATTAATGGCTCAGGAGATATTATGCTTAGCGGAAAAGCCACAAGATTAGAGTATGAGGTAAGAGGCTCCGGTGAAATTGATGGTTATGATTTACAAGCGGAAAAAGGAAAAGTAAATTTTTCAGGGTCAGGTTCATGTAAGGTAAATGTATCTGATGAGTTAAACGCCGAAATTTCAGGAAGTGGAAATATCTATTGCATAGGTAATCCAAGCTTATCATCAAACGTAACAGGTTCAGGTTCAATCAATAAATTTTAATAAAATGAAAAAGTTTATATTCAGTTTAGCAGCATTTATTTCAACACAGTTGTTATTTGCTAATCCCGATACTTTATCTACAAATTCTAATACCACAGATATTAGAGAAATATTTACTTTTCAAGTTTCATTTTTGCAGGGAGTGGGCACCAATGGGTTAGAGTCTTCAAATTACACCAACTACCTTTCTTTCAATATTATAGCGGGATACAATGGAGGAGTAGAAGGTATTGAACTCGGTGGATTCTCCAACACCATAAAAAATGATGTTCAAGGCATTCAGCTAGCAGGATTTAGCAATCAAGTTTTAGGCAAAACATAAGGCTTGCAAGGAGCAGGTTTTTCTAACCTATCAAAAGGAAAAACCAATGCAATTCAGGTTGCAGGGTTTGCAAATACCTCATTAGCAGCCACAAATGGAGTACAAGTATCAGGCTTTTCTAATGTAACAAAAGGTAATTTTAATGGTATACAAGGTTCAGGATTTTCAAATGTGGTAACAGGTTCCTTAAATGGATTGCAGTTATCAAGGTTTAATAACACCGTAACCGACACTTTAGATGGGGTTCAGGGTTCAGGATTTGTGAATGTTTCAAAAGAAAAATTGAGGGGCGCTCAATTTGCTGGGTTTGTAAATGCAGCCAAAACTGTAGAAGGTTATCAATTGGCAGGGTTTGTAAATGCTGCAAAAGATGTAAATGGAACCCAAATTGGTTTTATTAACGCCGCAGGGTCATATAAAAGTGGTGCGCCAATAGGTTTTTTAAGTTTTGTAAAAGATGGTTACCACAAACTTGAAATATCAGGAACTGAAACCATCTTGGGCAATGTTACTTTTAAAACGGGGGTAGAACAATTTTACAATATACTCACAATTGGTTTTACACCCATGAACAACAGGTATGCATGGTCTTACGGTTATGGTATTGGAAGCATGATAAGGTTTAATGAAAAGTGGGGCTTAAATACTGATATTACAGGAAATCACATAAGTTATAACAATAAACACCTAAACGAGTTAAATCTATTGATGAAGTGGGAAGTTGAAGCAAACTACTTCATTGGCAATCATTTAAGCGTATTTGGTGGAGCTTCTCTTAATGGTTTTTTTACGAGCAATTACAAGTTGGATGGTAGCGACTTCGATGATGCTATAATTCCATTTAAAATTTTTGAATATGATGATGCTGTGGTAAAACAGATTTACTATCCCGGTGTTAATATTGGTATAAGGTTTTGATATCTTTACCAATTCAAGTGTACGCCAAATATTATCATATTTTAGGGTTAAAAGAGGGTGCCTCAAAAAGCGAGATAAAGAAGGCATACTATCGAAAAGCCAAGGTTTTTCATCCCGATATAAATAAACATCATGAAGCCCGCGAGCAATTCATAGAAATTCAGCGGGCTTTTGATATTTTATTCAATGGGGTACCTATTGCAACACAAAATTTTAAGCATCAAAAAAAGTATCAGCAACATAGCTCATACAGCAGAATGCGTGATGATTTAAAGCGTGAAGCCTATAGAAAAATGTATGGCAACTCAAAGCGCTATCATCAATATACTAACCAAAATTATGAAGAGGAATATGGCCCCGCTACAAAGTTCAGGAAACGATTTTTCTCTGATGAATACGATCAATTAGGTAGAACTATTTGTTATGGCTTTGTAGGTGTTTTGCTGCTGCTAGGAGGGTTTTTAGTGCTGCTACCCATTTTTGTTTTCTTTTTCTACAACAACAGGTTTTTAACAACAAGTACTGTACTTTCTACCTTAATGGGAATTTTTATTTTAAGATATGCCTACGATTGGTACAGCGATCTCAAGTTAGATTTTTCTAAAAAGTGATTTCCTTTTTGCTTTAACCATACCTCAAAAATTAAAGCACCATACACCAAAAAATATTCTACGGCAATGCCTAAAGCAGACTCATCCACCTTATCAGGAAAGTATGCCGTGTAACTTAAAATGGAAATGAAGGCCCAAATAAATGGATAGTAATAATTTGATAGTACACCTAAAATTAGCAAAGGAGTAATGTACCAAGGGTGCACTACAGGTGCTAAAAATAAGTAGGCTGTGTAGCCAAATAATGCATAAGCCCAAATGTTTTGCTTTGTAGAGTTTGCTTTCCACCAAAATACTGTTATCAAAACCATAGCAATCAAACTCAAAATAGGCCCTGCTTTTTGTATAATATCATATCCAATAGCTGTAAAACCTACCCATCTAATGGCGTAAAAAACAGAAGCATTAAATTCAAATGTTTTAATAAATAGTTGAACACTTTCTAACATGTTTTGGTAATGGTGAAATGGCAAAAAAGCAAAAAACCAACTTCCAAAAACACCTGCTGAAATCAAAAAGAAAACTAATTTTTTACGGTGGGGTACCAATAACAAAATAAATGGCACCACAAGCAAAAGGTGAAACTTAACGCTTGTTGCTAAGCCAAAAAATACTGCAGAACTCAACCATTTTTCTTTATGAATAAATAGTAAAGAGCACAACAAAAAAGAAATTTCAATTAACTCGAAATGGAAGTTACCAAATAGTTCGATTGTCCAAAATGGACTGAGCAAAAGCAGCAGCAAAACTTTTTTATTTGGTAGTATTTTCCATAAACAGAATATTAGCAACAGCTCAAAAAGAATAAAATAAATCCGAAAGCCAACTAGCTGTGATTCAATGTTTTTAGGGGAGAGTTTATGTACTAATCCAAACATTAATTGATTTAGTGGCGGGTAAACTGTGTAATAATTTGGGCTGTTTAACTTGTTGTAAATTTTAGCCTGAAAAGCCGACTGTGTTTGAGAAGCCATAACCTCGGATGGTAAACTTTTATAAGGGTTTTCAGATTTTGAAATTTCATTTCCATCCCACATAAACCGATAAACATCATCGCTTAGTCTTGGAGTTGAGGTAATTCCTAATAGCTTAATGGCTATGCCAAGCATCAAAAAAAACAAAACATCTTTTTCTTTAGCAAAGCGGAAAAGTGTAATAGTGCCAATCCAACCTAAAACATTAAGGCTAACTAGCAACAAATGAGAAGTTCTATCTACAAAAAGCAAAAGGAAAATACTGCTGCTTAGCGCCAATACAAAGCCAATTAAAGAAAAAAAACGGTCATTTAATTTCATTTTATGTAGGGTGTTTGGCATTTTGTACTTTTACCTTAAGTATGAGGTGCAAAATACTTCTTCTTTTCTTTTGGTTAATCTCCATAATTACCCTTGGGCAAGACTCACTTGCCAACCAAAAGTTAATTGACAGTTTGCAAGTTTCACAGCAAACATTAACCAATCCGGAAGAAATAATTGAATCAAAATTAGAAATTGCCCAACTTCATATTGCCAACAGCAATTTCAATTTAGCTTTTGTAGATGCCAATGAAGCCTACCTCTTGGCAAGTCAAACTAAACTACAAGCCCTTCAAGTAGATGCCTTACTAAAGCTTGGGGAAATTGAAAGACTCAAAGAAAATTTTGACCTTGCTGTAGAGTATTTAAGAAGAGGTCTTATTTTATCTAAAGATGAAAATGATACGAAAAGGTCGGCCGCAATTCATTTTGAAATAGGTAAGAACTACAGTTTAATGTACTCTTTTGATAAGGCCAATGATGAGTTTAGAAAATCATTAATGCTTGCTACGTCTATAGAGTACAAACCCTTAATGTCTCAAACTTATGCAGAATTAGGTAACCTATTTAGATCTAATTTAGGTAAAGCCTCTGAGGCAATAGGTTACTACGAAAGGGGTTATGATTTATTTAATGAATTGGGCGACTCTACCCAAGCCGCTTGGATGCTAAACCGATTAGGAAACTGCAACATCGATTTAGGCAATTACATGAAAGCTTATAATCTGTACGAACAATCTAGAGACTTACATAAAAAGTTTGGGAATACCATTGGAATTGTTGCGGGTTACAATAATATCGGGGAAATATTTAGGTATCAAGGTAATTTTTCAGAAGCCCTTGAAAACTATATAGAAGGATTAAAGTATGCCCAAAATACAAATGATCAAAGGTCTATGGCCATATTGTTTAACAACATTGGCATTATCTATTACGAGCAGTCTATTTACAACGTTGCAATTGAGTATTTTAAAAAATCTATTGAATTAAGCGAACCTATAAGGTACCATGAAGGAATGGTAGAAACCTTTACCTATATGGGACTTACCAATAAAAAGCGTAAAAATTATGAATTAGCCATGAGTTACTTTTCTAACTCATTGAATTTAAGTCAAGAAATTGGTGATAGGTTAGGAGAGGCCTTTGCCTTAAATGCCGTTGCAGAAACTTACTACCAAAAAGGTGAAAATGACTCGGCCTATAAGTACTATACAAACGCTTTAGAGCTTGAGAAAAAAATTCAAGACCGTACCGGAGTGGTGCGTTCAATGATTGGTATGGCCCGCATAAAATTGAGTATTAATGAGACTTTGGTGGCAGTAAAAATTTTGACAGATGTTATGAATATGGCTAAAGAAATTGGCCTTAACCTTCAGGTTGCCGAGTCTTATCAACTATTATCTGAGGCATACGAAAAGCAAAACAGGTTTGCTATTTCTTTAGATTTCTTTAAGCGATATAATGCCCTAAACGATTCTTTACAAAACTCAAAGGTTACCCAACAAATTGAGGTAATGCAACAAAAGTTTGAAGGCGAACAACGCGAAAAAGAAGTACAACTACTCCGAAAAGAAAAAGAACTACAAGCCGTACAAATTGAAAGAAGTGAAGTAAGGCAAACTATTACTGTAATTGGGCTTATTTTAATATTGATTGCAGCTGTTTTAGGTTGGTATGGATTTAACGAACGTAGAAAAGCTTTTGAAACCTTAGACATTCAAAAAAGAGAAATAGAAAATAAAAACAAAGACATTACAGATAGTATTCAGTACGCTCGTAGAATTCAATCTGCATTACTTACCTCAAACGATTACCTCGATAAAGTAATGGCAGACCATTTTATTTTTTATAAACCTAAAGATATTGTAAGTGGCGATTTTTATTGGGCTTATTTAAACTCACAAAACCAAGCCATAATTGCTGTGGTAGATTGCACCGGGCATGGTGTTCCCGGAGCGTTTATGAGTATGATTGGCATGGGCTTGCTTAATGAAATTGTAATGGAGCATAAGTTAAGGCACTCTCATGAAATATTGAATGCCCTGCGAGAAGGGGTAATACAAGCATTAAAACAAGATGGTGAAGACAACACCACTGATGGTATGGATATTTCTTTAACAGTGTGGAATAAAGATACCAACAGACTAGAATTTTCGGGCGCTAATAACCCATTATACATTGTTAGAAATGGAGAACTACATGAAATAAAAGGAGATAAGCAGCCTATAGGTTGGTTTATTGGTAAGAAAAAGCCATTTAGCGTTAAAAATTTCCAATTGGAAAAAGGGGATATGGTTTACCTTTTTTCTGATGGATTTGCCGATCAGTTTGGTGAGCGTACCAATAAAAAGTATAAATACGTTAAGTTCAAAAAACTCCTTACAGATATAAGCACATTACCTGCGGCAGAGCAAAAACAAAGCTTAGAAAATGAATTCCTTGATTGGAAGGGCAGGCTAAATCAGCTAGATGATATTTGTATTTTAGGATACCGCGTTTAGTTGGGCAATTCAAAAGTTAAGGTAACATCATCACCTTTTATTTTTATTCCAAGTTAATTGAGATATTCAAATGTCCACCTAGACCTTCATTAATAATTCTTTGCAAAGTCGAAAAGCGGATATCTTTTAAATTTCTCTCAAGTTTAGAAATATATGATTTGTTTGTCCCTGCAAGCTGAGCAAGTTGTTCTTGTGTCAACCCTTTTTGTTCTCTTGCTTGTTGAATAAGGACTCCAAGCTTAAAGGTGTCGTATTCGTTTTCAAATTGTTCTCTTTGAGGAGTACCAATTTTTCCTATGTTATCATTAATAAATTCGTCTAGGCTTGTAAGGTCTTTATTTTTTGCTTTCATAGTATTCCCTTTTAATTTGTTCAGCTCTTTCTATTTGTTGTTTTGGCGTTTTTTGAGTTTTCTTTTGAAATCCATGTTCAATAACCACCAAATTATCAATGTCAAAAAAGCAGAATATTCTAAATATATTACTTCCAACTTGAACTCTTATCTCATAAAGACCTGAAGAGTTTTTAATGTGCTTCAAATAGATTTCAGGAATCTGGTCAAGTTCAGTGACAACTCTTAAAGTCCATAGAATTTTCTTTTTAACCTTATCGTTTTGTTCGTCATAAAACTTTTTGAAGTACTCCTTGTAGAAATAGAGTTCTCGTTTGCTTTTCATTATTCAAAATTACTAAAAAGTAGTCCAATTAGACAACTGATTGTAATTTTTTTTTTGCATGAAGCACAACGGTCGCTGCTATGAAACGTTTTAATGTTTTATAGCTATTGTGCCCGTTGCACAACTCAAAGGTAAATGTTCATAACGGAATGAGGTAGAGTGGATATGGAAAAATAAAAAGCACGACTTTGGTTTTATGCAAGGCCAAAAAGATTATACCGAAAAATTATTTACCATTTTTCAGCTAAGTGAACGCGTACCTGAAGACAACTTTTACCGTAGACTAAAAGAAGCTCTAAACCTCAAGTTTTTAAGTAAGTTAACTGCACCATATTATGGCAGTTGCGGACAAAAATCGATAGATCCGGAGGTTTTTATGAAGCTGATGTTAGTAGGCTATTTAGAGAACCTCCCAAGCGATCGAGGTTTACTTCGTCACTGTTCAATGCGATTAGATATTTTGTATTTTTTAGGCTACGATATCGATGAACCGCTACCATGGTACAGCACTTTAAGTCGCACAAGGGCTTTATTTCCTGAATCTATCTTTACCACAGCCTTTGAGCAGGTATTGACCCAATGTGTAGCAGCAGGTATGGTAGGCGGTCATACCCAAGCGATAGACTCAGCCCCCATAAAAGCTAACGCGAGTATGGATAGTCTTGAACTCAAAGTACCCACTACAGATTTAGAAGAGCATTTACGCAGGGTAAGAGCCATGAGCTTAGCAGATAAACAGCCAAAAGAATCAAATGGAGAAAAAGCTGAAGACCAAGATAGAGGCGATAAGCCACGTAGAAAAGCCAAGCACAATAGAGCAGTAGAAGAGCAACGAAAGGTAACGGCAAGTAAATCAGAATTACAAGAATTAGCCTCACGCAATAAAAAGTGGAAAACCACCCAAACCGAACGTCCCGGCGCAAAGAACAACAAAAGTAAATATACCTCTCATAAGACCCATTATAGTCCTGTAGACCCCGACGCAAGAATAAGTGTAAAACCGGGTAAGGCCCGTAAGTTAAACTACCATGCACAAATGGCAGTAGATACAGCTCATCATGTGATTACCCACATCACAGCCGATTATGCCGATAAAGTAGATAGCTTAAGCCTTCAAGCAGTGGTTAAGAGTCTTCAAAAACGCTTAGGGAAAGAACATTTACTATGGCAAAATGTATTGGCAGATGCAGGCTACAGCAGTGGAGAGAATTATGCCTTTTTAGAACAAGTAGGAGTAGAGAGTTACATACCGCCGCATGGCACCTATAAGGGCGGCCCTAAAGGCTTTACTTATGATAAAGAAGGAGATTATTGGGAGTGTGAAAGAGGGGAGAAGGTAACCTTTAGAAAAATCCAAGTAGAGAAAAGCGGCAACCGCAAGAAGTTGTATTTAACCAAACCGAGTCAGTGTAAGGGCTGCCCACTAAAACAGCAGTGTATAGGTAAGTCACCTGAAAAGCAAATTACCATAACAGCCTACAATGAAGAGTACCAAAGAGCGATAAAGAGAGTAAGCAGTATACAAGGGCAATACTACAAGCGCAAACGATCGGCCACGGTAGAACCGGTTTTTGGCACATTAACTCAATTTATGGGCTTGCGAAAAATCAATACGAAAGGCATAAAAAACGCTACGAAATGCATGTTAGTAGCCGCAATGGCTTATAACCTGAAAAAGCTAATCAATCACACGAGTAAAAAGGCAGAAGGAAAGGCCAAAATAGCAGAAAAGACACTACTTCATTTTTTAAATGAAATACTAGGCATTTTAAGTCCACACCCGGTACTCAATTTTTAAAATAAAGCACCACAAAACCAAAAATAAAGACCTCACAAAAGGCCTTATTTGAAGTTGTTTTTTGAAAAATGGAAAGGTTGTGCATCAATTAC
>JAAZVO010000012.1 GCA_018623405.1 Crocinitomicaceae bacterium | reverse complement strand
TTTTCAATTTCAAGTAGGGTAAGTAATTCATCAGAGAATTTGTATTGTATTCCCAACCGAAAATGCGTTGGGATTTTTTCTGTTAAATTTTTGCTAATGTTTACCCTTGTAGGGTTAAATATATGTGCTCCAACAGTTAGTTTTTCTGTTGCATTAGCCAAAAAGCCAAAATCGGCCACAAGTCTTCCTGCATAGCCATAATTTTCAGCAATTCTGGTTTCAAAATAATTGAGCTGTAAGCCCATAGCAATTTTGTTGCTAAAGAGTTTCGAAAAGCCTAGGCCATATCTAGTTTCGTTAAATAAGTCATTTCCAAACCTTTGAACATTAACTCCAACAACTCCTAAATCTGAAGGCATGGCTAGTGAAAAAGCACCTGAATTTAATTCTGGGGTAAGGTATCTACTTTCTACTGCAAAACCTGCTGAAAACTTTGGTAAATATGCTAATCCTGCAGTGTTTTGGAATCCTGAAAATATGCTGTAGGTAGCCACAGTTGCATGACTTAGCCCGGCAGATCGTGCACCCATAGGTAATAAGTTGCTAGCATTTGCAGCAAATAAAATGGGGAAAAACAAAACCGTAAAAATCCACCTCATTAAAAACAAATGTGCGGTTTTTTCTCTAATGATTTATGTAGGTTAAAAAAGGTAACCAATTTTTAAAACCCTGTTATTATTCCCCAATAAAGGGGCATGCCAATGGTTATGTTTATAGGGAAGGTAATTGCCAAAGCCATTGAGATATACAATCCGAGGCTGGCTTTTGGTGCGGCAATTTTCATTGCAGCCGGTACAGCGATGTATGAGGCGCTTGCAGCCAAAATGGCAAATAAGAATTGATTTCCAGGTTCTGCTGTAACTAGCCGGCTGGCAACAGCAACAATACTTCCATTAACTAATGGGATAATAATGGCAAAAACTAATGAGAACCATCCATTTTCTAAAAATGAAGCAAGTCGCTTTCCTGCAGATATTCCCATATCTAAAAGAAAAACTGCTAAAAAGCCTTTAAAGATGTCTGTTGTAAATGGTTTAATTCCTTCTGCCTGGTCATCACTAGCAACAAAGCCAATTACCAAACTACCTAAAATCAACAAAACACTTCCATTGGTGATAGAGTGGGAAATAACTTTTTTAAAATTTAAACTTTCAGTGTCATTTGCTTTAAAAATGCTAAGCAAAAGCATTCCAATTATTATTGATGGCGCCTCCATAAGTGCCATAACTGCAACCATGTAACCACCAAAACGAATTTGATGCATTTGCAAATAAGACACTGCAGTTACAAAGGTTACCGCACTTACCGAACCATAAGCAGCTGCAATAGCTCCCGCATTTGCAGCACCCACTCGGGGTTTTAAAATAAAAAATGAGTAAATAGGTACTACAATAGCCAATAAAACCCCAAATAATAATGACCACATTATTTCAAGGTTCAGTTCACTGTGCGAAAGCTCAACCCCACCTTTAAAACCAATTGAAAACAATAGGTAAAGGGATATAAATTTTGAAGAATTTGGAGGGATTTCAAGGTCGCTCTTAAGCCTAACAGCCAAAAAGCCCAAAAAGAAAAATAATAATGCGGGGTTGGTAAGGTTTTCTATTAATAGATCTAAATTCAAGCGGATTTATTTCTGCAAAAAAACTAAAAAACAAGGAAGCAAATTAGGTGGAAGTGTCCAAAAATTTCAACAATTTGGGTTTTATTTTTACCGTACAAGGCAATTCTCCTACGTATTCGCCGTCTGCCTCTATGCCTACTTTTTCATTTGAATTTAACCTTACAGATTTCGTTTTTTGGTAACTAATCTCAGGATGTTTTACAAATTGCTTCTTTTTTAATTTCCCAATTTGTAAAAGGTAATCTAACATCGAAACATCACCAATTCTTGTGAAATTTAATTGACCATCATCAATTTTAGCATCAGGTGCAATGTATATTCCTCCGCCAAAACAGCTAGAATTTGCGAATGCCCCAACAAGTGTTTTTCCTGCTAAGGTTTTATTGTTTATTTCAATACTTATTGATTTAGCCTTGTAAGAAAATAAGGTTTTGGTAATTGCCCAAAGAAAACTTAGGTCAGGAGGTAATATATGTCTTTTTGAATTTACTTTTTTGACTACTTCAGGGCCAAAACCTACATCGCAAACATTTAAAAAATACCATAGTTCTCCATTTTTTTGAAGTTCAATTTTACCAACATCAATAGATTTTATTTTTTCGTTTTCAATGCTTAAGCACAAATTATTAAATGATTTACTAAGCTTTTGAGCCCTCGCAAAATCATTTGCAGAACCAATGGGTAGAATTCCGAAACCTGTTAGTGGATAATCAGATTTTAGGATGCCATTTAAAACTTCGAATGAAGTGCCATCTCCTCCGCAAGCAATAACATAGTCGTACTTTAAGTTGGCAAATTTTTCTGAAAGGAAATATGCATCTCTTGCTTTTTGGGTAAATGCAATTTCAAAATTGATGTTTTTGAAATTTTCATTTATACTAAGGTTTTGAAAAAATATTTTTGCCTTATTCGAATTTCCTTTGGCGATTAGCGCTACTTTCCTCAAAAGTGTTTTGAGTAAAAATAAAAAAAGCCTGCACTCAAAAGAGGCAGGCTTTTAGTTAAGTTAAATGTGTCTATTGTTTAACTATTTTATGGATACTTATTTTTTCACCTTGTGAAACTTGAAGAAAATAAATGCCATGAGATAAACCTTGAAAATCTAATTGGTTTTGGCCCTTAATAAATGGCATATTTTGATTGATTTGGGTTTTTCCAAAAACATCAATTACTTGAAGGTTAATATTTCCATCTATCGAACTATTTATTTTAAATTGATCTTTAAATGGGTTCGGTGAGATGCTTTCCACCAAAAGTTGGATATTATTTTGTACACTAACTGTTTGGTCAATAGCTAATTGAGTTTTAAAAAGTTTAAAGGTTAAAGTGATTTCATTGTTTGTACTTAAATCAACAACCGGAGGGTTTTGATTGGTCACACTTCCATTATCAACATAAATCTTGTATTCAGCACTATTTAATCCTGAGAACTTAAAAGCTCCATTTGCGTCAGTTACTTTATTTGCAATAAGTTGACCTGTGGATGTTTTTAGAATAAGAGATAAACCCGGTACAGGGTCTCCCGGATCTGTTTTTCCGGCACCTTGAAATATATTACCCGCAATAAAACCACTTCCACCGGGGTTTATGCCTGCTTTTACCATAATATCAGCTACAGGATTGTAACAATATTGAGGAATTGGTACTGCCATTAAAGCTGTCAATGAAGAATCATGATAAGTGGGTATTAGCATTGGGTAAGCAGTAGAATCTGGAATAGCTTTAATTAACACTATTGAGTCGCTCACATTATTAAACATGTAATGGCCGCTGTTATCTGTAAATGTTGAGTCGATTTTATAAACCATACCTGCTGAGGTGTCAAGCCCAACCATTAAAACTTTGGTATTTGTAACAGCTCCCAATGCAGAAGAAACAGTTCCTGTTAAGGGTGGATTACCTAGAGGATTTACAACAAAAACTTTTGCTGATTTTACTCCGGGGCAATTTCCTTCAACGGTTAAGTAATACTTTTTTGAGGTGCTGTTTGTAGGGCAAATAGTCAATGTTTTAGGATTATTTCCTACCGAAGATGAAATTGGCAAATTGGAATTCAGAATATTTAATGTAGATGAAGAGCTGGTATCAGAAATAACTATATTAAAACAGTTATTTGGGGAGCATGGAGTTAAGGTATCATTACTCAAATTAAATCCGGTGTAATTGGCAAGAGAAATTTGAGGACCTGCGCCTGATGAGCAATTTGTAACCATAATCCTCATCTCAAATTTTGCGTAAGATGCGTGGTTTGGGTTTGATGACAAAATAGTAGTTTTTACAGGTAAAGTGTAAGAGCCTAATGCGTTAGATAATATTGAAGCTAACCCTGTTTGAGCATTTATGCTAGTGGTTCCAAATGGGTTATTTACATTATTTGATGTTACAAAAGGAATTGTAGAACCAATTGACCCAAAAGGCGTATAAAACTCATATTTTGGATCATACGATGAGGGCAAAGTATCAATTAAAGTTTGCTCAGGAATACCAACACAATAAGATTTTACCATACCTGTAACATAGTTAAATGGTGGAGTGGTACCTAAAGGGTTACTTCGGTTTAGCATAGCCATTACCACAATATTGGCATTCATGGCATTTTGAAGATTATTAGTCATAGGTCTGCAGCAACCTAAATCTGCAAAGGCAAAAACTTTATTACAAGTAGATGAAAATGAAACTGTGTCTTTATACTGCGCAATTTCGAAACCTGGAAGTGAACCTCCGTTACAAGTTGAAGCTCCTGCTGCACTGCAAAAAGGAGAATAAAAAAACGAACTTGTTTTTACTGCAGTTTGTTGCGATGATATTCCGCAAGAATCTGTAATGGTAACAGGAACAGATTGAGGTGCAAAAATTCCACTACAATCTCTAATAATATGAACTGTAATTTCAAAAGTATTGGTTCCAATTTCTTTTATTTGAGTATGCCCACCGGAAATATGCGTAGCAAAAGAAAAGCTAGCAGAAAGAAAAATAAAAGTGATTAAAGAGTAAAGTTTTTTCATTGAAGTTGGTTTTGCTTAATGACGCACAATTTATTAAGGCGTTGCTTTTAGCGTTTAATTATTTTGATGCTTTTGGTAATTCCTTGTTCGTTTTTTAATTGAAGAAAATAAATACCACTAGCTAGATTAAAGGGATTGAGGTGGTTTGCGCCTTTTTCTAAATTGATATTTTCTTTATGGTGAATTTTACCAAATACATCTGAAATTTTTAGCTCATAAGAACCAGAAAAATCAATATTTAGTGTAAATGCATCTTCAATTGGATTTGGAAATACAGTTGCCTCGAAAATATTTTGGTTGTAATAAATTGATGAAGTTTGAGGACAATCAATAGTCCATTGCATGTCCATCCATTCTGCCCTATTTATCATCCAATTTTTTACAAAATTTATTTCTTCTTTGTGTGTATTTCCTATGAATTTATTGGGCCAAACGTAATTTCCTAAAATTTGCCATCGCTCAAAATTTCTTTGTGTGGCATCACCTAAATAGTTTACTAAAGAATCTATTTTGGTTTCAATGTTTTCATTACTAAATTCATTTAAACGTAAGGTTTTCCACCTGCAATGTAATTGGCTTAAATAGCTGTAATCCTGTAACATTCTAACTGTCCACCACAACCTATCGGGATAGGGATAAATCCATCCATCGGTTTTATAGGCTTCATCCCAATAGTCAACATTGCCATAGGCTAAATTAAAATCCCACGGAGGGCCGGCTTTTATTACATCAGATTTATCTTTATAGAAATAGGTACTAAATCTGTAACCATCCACATTTTTGGTTAATTCATTCATGATGTGGTAATCAATAAATGATTTGATGTCAATATATTTTTGATATCCTGTAACCGGATTAAAAAAATTACTGTTTGTTAAAGCCGACTCTGCCTCTTGAAAGTAGCTTTGGATGTAAGTTTTTTGAATAGAATTTAGCTCCTCGTCTTTGGGGTCATAAAACTGAAAGTAATTTGGGCCATAATTTTGGAAGTTTGGGGTAGGGTAGCTAAAGAAACCGGGTGAACCATTAGGCTCAATTTTATCTAGCCGTACAATGTATCCACCGGTAAGTTCTTCACCAATAGTATCTTGAGGGTTTAATGTGGCAATATCAACTCTGTTTTTATCGCGCTTAATCTTTTCCATTAGAAGATAAATACCTTCATAACTATTATTTAAAACCAACTCGAAAAACTGAATTTTTGAAGCATATCCTTCTAAGCTTTGATATAGCTCAAAAGTGACGGCATTTCTGATTAAAGATTTATCGCTGTAAGGCCCATAAAAAATCCAATCATTTTCTTCAGGAAAACCCATTAATGGAAAGTTTAGGTTATTACCAAGATTGTCTTTGGTTTCTACTTTAAAGGACTTTTTAGGGAAGGTTAAGGATGACTCACCTCTTAATTCAATTGCAATTTTGCCATTGTAATGAAAACTTGATGAGTTTATGTGATTTGTATCTCCAAGAGGGTTATACCAAACTTTCATATCAGCAAAAATTTCGGGATCATCTACAATGGTTTGCCCATTGGTATTTATTGAAACTATGGGTAAATGACTTTTGGTAAACTCTTTTGGTGGATTAAACCAACTAGGAGTAGGGTGGTAAGGGTTGCCTTTTGACTTTAGTTTAATGTTAAAAAAGGGAATACAACTTAAATCGCTGCTTGTAGCATTGTAGTTATGTACTTGAATGGCTAAGGTGTTTTTACCATTTTGAAGTATTGATTTTAATGTTGTTTCACCAATAAAAAACTCTTTAGGTAAACCACCCTGATACATGGTTGCTTCTCTTAGATTATTTGCAAACTCATTAGCATTAGGCAGAGCAGAGGCCATATTTTCTCTGCTTATTTCTACTCCATTTAAAAAAGCAACAAACCCGTCATCAAAATCTAGATGAAAAATAGCATCACCAATAGAATCTAAGCTTGTTATTTGAAATGATTTGCGAATAAATACTGATTGTGCATTGGGGAGAATAGTAACATCATCTCCATCACCATAGCCAAAACCCGCAACGCCTTTTTGCCAAGTGTTATCATTAAAGTTATTTAACCTCCAATTAGCATTTGGATTATTAGGGCCCACCCAATAGCTGAAAGTATCTTGAGGAAGCACTAATGAGCCCCAATTACCTTGAGTAAAACCTAAAGTACAGGAAAAGAATAATATTGAAAGAAATGCAAAGCGCAATTATTGTTTCACTTTTTTGGCCCCTTCAATAACCTTTGTTTTTAGATTTTCTTTGAATGCCTCAATACGGTTTAGCACTTCAGTATTTGATGAGCCGATAATTTGGGCAGCTAAAATACCGGCGTTTTTTGCAGCATTTAGCGCCACGGTAGCAACAGGAACACCGTTTGGCATTTGTAGAATTGATAAAATAGAATCCCAACCATCAATAGAATTGCTAGACTTTACAGGAACACCAATAACGGGAAGTGCAGTTACACTTGCTGTCATACCCGGAAGGTGAGCAGCGCCTCCTGCTCCGGCAATAATTACCTTAAGCCCTCTAGCAGCGGCAGTTTTTGCATAATCCATCATTTTTTCGGGAGTTCGGTGGGCTGAAACTATGTCCAGTTCATACTCAATTCCCAATTCTTTTAAAACATCTGCTGCATCTTGCATTACAGGAAGGTCTGAGGTGCTTCCCATTATTATTCCTACTTCCGGTTTCATAGCTATTTGTTTAGGTAAATTCTATCGGCAAATTTTTTATTGTTCGAATATCGTAATTCTAAATAATAGGGTTTTGAAATATCTAGTTCTGATAGATTTAAGGTTTTTGTATTAATTATTCCTTTTTTGAAGTATTGGTTAGAAATCAACTCTGTTTCTTTATTGTTTTGAATAATCAACACATCAAAATTTCCGCTATTGGGGGCGTAAAGTCCAACAGGAATATTTAAATTTTTTGTACTAATTCTTGCTGTAATAAGGCTAAGCTGTTTATCATCTAACCTTGTCCAAATTGCTTGTAAAATATCTCCTGAAATGGCTAAGTTGGTGTAGTCACCAAAAAACACCTTTTTGTTAGGATTGAAGGGCGTTTCTGAAATCTCGTAGTTTTCAAAGCTTTCACCTCCATCTTTTGAAACAGCTAGGAAAACATCGGTTTTATTGTCGTAATGGTTTCTTCGGTCATAAAAAACTAAATAAATGTAACCTGTTGCGGGGTCAACCTTCAACCAACTTAAAAACTGAACAGCTTTAATTTCATCATTATTTACCCGTATGGTTTTACTCCAATTTTCACCACCATCTCTGGAGTATTTTATGAAAATATCTGTATTGGTTTCCCCATTTCGCTGATCGCTCCATGCTACATAAATACTGTTTTGAAACTTTCCATTACTTAAATCTACTTCCGTAACAGGTAACCCGTTGCATCTGTAAATACCGGGAATATCATACACCCATCCACCCGGAATTTCTTCAATTATTTTTTCTTTCTCGAACCAAGTTTTTCCAAAATCTGATGATTTTTGATAAACCAAGCCTTTTGGGCCCGCCCAACAAACATGTATTTTTCCGTTTTTGTCAACTGCAGGAACAGCACCTTCAACTGTGTTGTCGTTATCTATACAATCTCCATCGAAAAATGAAATGTCTTGTGCAGGCGTCCAAGTTTCGCCTTCATCGGTTGAGGATGAAAACATAATGTTTGACCTTTTTTTGGGATCTGATACTCCATATTCATCAAATTGAGTCCACGTTAAGTAAAGATTGCCATTATTGGCATCTTCAGCAACCCAATGTTTATCTTGGGCTTTGTTGCCATTTAACCCTGTGTAGGTATCTACATCCCAATTATCAATCAAGTTAGGTCTTCTTTGAACAACTATTCTATCAATCCAATTGCCTTTTGGCGGATTAGAAAGGTGGAAATAAAACAGTTTCCCGTTTTTATTTATATGCATTACAGGGTCTCCACCCACACCGCTTTTTGAAATGGCTAATTCGTGAAGCCAAGTTTTACCGCCATCTTCAGAATAATAGATGTTATTATGGTTTGTGCCTGCCCATATAATGTTTGGGTTTGTAGGGTGTAAGGCAATACTTGGCTCGTTTGGTGTGTTTAAGGTTGAAATAATAGTATTGGGAACTTGCGCCAAAACAGGCCTAAAACCAAATACCAACCCCCCCAAACCAATTAGCCAAAAACCCAGCCTAGTCGGCAGGCAGGTAAAAACCCAAAATCTAAAACTCATAAACCTCTTTGTTTTAAAGCTTCATAAATTGCAATACCCGCAGCAACCGAAACATTTAACGAACTCACTTCTCCTTTCATTGGCAGTTTACCTAGTTCATCTAGTGTTTTTAAAGAGGTTGGTGAAAGGCCTGATTCTTCGCTGCCCATCATTAAGCATAAAGGTCCGGTTAAACTCAAATTAAAAAATGAGTTTTCGGTTTTTTCGGTTAAACCAACGCATTTTATACCATTTAGCTGGAGTGACTTTATGCCCTTAAACACATTTTCTACCTTACAAACCGGAATATGTAATAAAGCGCCTGCAGAGGTTTTAATGGCATCTTCATTTATTGCCGCTGCGCCTTTGTAAGGTACCACTAAAGCATGAACTCCGGCACTTAAAGCAGATCTTGCAATTGCACCAAAATTTCTAACATCGCTAACTTCATCTAGTGCAACTAAAAAGGGTTGTTCTCCTTTTTCATAAACCCTGGCAATAACCTCATCTAGTGGTTGAAATTCGATAGGAGATAGAAATGCCAAAACCCCTTGGTGATTGGCCTGCGTGATTCTATTTAGCTTTTCTCTTGGTACTTTTTGGAAAGGAGTTTCTGAAGCTTTACATAATTTAAAAAAGTGCTGAATTGTATCGCCTTGTAAAGTGTTGGCAACCATCAACTTATCTATAGACTTTCCTGAGCTAAATGCTTCTTCTACTGCTCGGTAGCCATAAACAATATTTTTTCTTGATTTTCCCATTAATATTGATCCACAATTTTACCCTTTCTCCACCTATCAACCATGCCATACCAAGGGTTTTTAAATATGGGCGATCTTGTTAGTCTAAAATCATTATCGGTAAAAGGATTATCTACCTTCAAAAAATAAAAAGTTAAAGATAGGGGAGTGTTTTCATCTCCAAAAATCCAAGTTTCGGTAATATCGTCTTTATAAATAACATTCGGTGGACCAAAAATGGTAAATATCATACCTCTATCGGTTTTCCAACCGGGAAGGTACGACGAAAAATACCTGTTACACTCTTCAATTCTATGATAATAATTCTTGATAAGCACTCTAGCTTCATTGGGCGTTTCTGCAATATCTAACCAAAAATTATCTATTGCCTGTTTTGTGTTTTCTGTTTCTAGAATTGTTTGATATTCTTTGTTTGACGAAATATATCGAATCGGCTCAATCATATCTTCCGGCGTTTTTACATTTGGGAAGTTATCATCAAAACAAAACAGTGTTATTCCATCTCTTGCAGATTTTAAGGTTTTAAAAATGTAAAAGCCTTTATTAGCCATTTTAAACTCAAAACTTGAAGAGTCTTCAACCTCAATGGTAAAAGTTGAATCGGGGGAGTAATCAAACTTTTTTGGATTTTGATTTGAAAAGGGTGGGGCAGGAAGATCAAACTCCCTGTTGAAGTATTCTACATAAATTTTGTGTAGGCTTTTGTATTGATACTTTAAGCCAACAGCGTCTCCTTTTGTAAAATATCGGTTTAAAATAGGTAGATTGGTTTTTGTATCGTAAACCATAAAATTTTGGTGGTTTACAAAGTCTGATTTATTTACCACAACAAGCCGTTGTTCCTCTTTTTTCTTTATAGCATCTTTAACAGTAACAACAAGAATACTTTTGTTAGGGTAGGCTATTTTTAATGGTACTTTTCCGTAAATTATTTTTGGGAGTTTTTCGTTATTGGTGTCTGTAAGCCAAATGGTTGCGCTGTCAACTATAGTGTTTTCATCATAGCTTTTCATTAACATGTAACTAACACCAACCTTTGCTACAAAATCATTATTCTCTAAGTTTTTGGCATAAAGCAGGTCAGTAGAGTTAATAGAAAATTGAAGCTCAGAGTTTACCGCATCTTTATGGTAAACACCAAAGTTTGCGCGAATTGAGTTTTTTTCGTTTTGGTAAATGAACGAAAGGTTGCGCGAGCTTAATTTCTTAGTGCTGCTGCAGCCGTAAAGGGCAATAAGACTTAGAAAAAGAAAAAAAACTTTTAGCTTATTCAATTTCTAGTTGATTGGGTTCGTCATCATCAATAAACTCTTCAGGTAATTTTTTTGCTGTTTTTGCTCCTAATTGCCTTAATTTTTCTGCTCTACTCACTAATGAGCCCTTGCCAAATTTTAATTTCCCAACAGCTTCGTTATAGGCATTTGTGGAGCTTTTTAGGCCTTTTTCAATTTTGAGCATATCTGTTAAAAACCCATCGAATTTATCGTAAAGGTTACCGGCTTGTCTTGCTATTTCTTGGGCATTTTTTGTTTGCCTTTCTTGTTTCCAAATACTTGCTATGGTTCTTAATGTTGCAAGTAGGGTAGAAGGACTAACTAATACAATTTTACGTTCCCACGAAAAGTTGAATAAATCTGCATCATGCGAAACTGCTAAAGAAAATGAAGATTCTATTGGTAAGAAAAGTAAAACGAAATCTGGCGCATCAATGGTTTTTGCTGAGGTGTAATTTTTCTCGCTCAAACCTTTAATATGATTTCTTACTGAGTTTAGGTGTGCTTTTAAATGAATAGCTTGTTCTTCTTCGGTTTCTGCAGATATATACCTTTCGTAATCAACCAACGATACTTTAGAGTCAATAATCACATGCTTTTCTTCAGGTAATTTTATGATTACATCCGGTTGCACGCGCTTGCCTTCAGCATTTTCATCGCTGTATTGGGTAAAATATTCTTCGTTTTTTCTTAATCCTGAAATTTCAAGAATGCGCTCCAAAATTACTTCGCCCCAATTTCCTTGTTTTTTGCTGTCTCCTTTAAGTGCTTTGGTAAGATTTTCTGCCTCTTGTTGCAGACTGCTGTTAAGTTTTGAGAGGTTTTCAATTTGTGTTTTTAAGCTCTCGGTGTCTTTAAGTTGGGCTGCATATTTATCTTGTACTTGCTTTTCGAACGACGAAAGTTTTTCTTTTAAGGGGTTTAAAATATTTCCTAATCTTTCAGAGTTTGTTTTTGAAAACTCGTCTGCATTTTCTTTTAAAATTTTATTGGCTAATATTTGGAAGTCTTTGGTAAACTGCTCTCTAATATCTTTTATTTCCTCTTTCTGTTCAGTTAATTTTTGTTGAAGATTTTTATTTGTAGTTTCTGCTTGATTAAACTTTGCAATCAAATCATCTTTTTCTTTTCTGAGGTTGTCTAGTTCTTCTTTTTGATCGTTAAAAACCTTTATAGATTGCTCAATTCTACCTTTTAGGTTGCCGTTCTCAGCTCTTAGCTCATTGAGTTCTTTTTCGAGCTGCTCATTATTGTTTTGAGATTGTAACTCAGGAGATTTTTTTCTTGAGTTAAGAAAAACAAGAACTCCTATAATAATTAGAAGTAAAATTTGAATGATGGTTGTTATTTCCATAATTAAAAAAGACTTAAAAATCCGAAGTGAATTTTAGCAGAACGCAAATCTAAAGGGTTATTTCTTTGCTTGCCTAAAGCATAATTAACAGTAAAAATTCCTGCTTTTGTTTCAAAACTAATACCTGTTCCAAAACCAAATGGAGTATCTCTATCGTAATTAGATTTTAAGTTTTGTTCCCAAAACCCACCATCAAAAAACACGTAATAAAAAGAGTTTTCTTCTAAAAGTAATCGGTATTCTGCAGTAAAAACCGAAAATGCTGAAACACTAAAAACTTCCTCATCAAATCCTCTAAAAGTATTTAAGCCGCCAATTCTGGTTAACTCGTTTACAAAAAGCTCATCGTTAATCATCCAACCTGAGTTATTTGCTAGCTTAATGGTGCTTCGTTTCATGATGGGTATAAAGAAATCTAAGTTTCCTGTGAGTTGATATTGGTTAGAGTGGAGTTTTAGCGAGTCATAAATTGTTGCGTTTAGGTTATTATTCTCTAATATTCTTCGTGTGCCTCCTTTTATGTCAATGTTGTATGAGTAGCCACTTCTAGGGTTAAATTTATAATTCAACTTCATTGCAGAAAGGCCAATTCCATAATTTCTTTTTCTAACGTCTGCAAAAGGGGGTAAGGTGGTAAAGTCCTCATATTGATTTGTTGAAATTAAATTTGAGTTATAGTTTTCAAGTATCAATTTAAAGAAGTTGCCTCTAGAGATAGCATATTGTAACCCCAATTTAAGGTTTTGCTCTGCAAAGGTTGTATCTCTCCTGTAAAGTCGTACATCGGCTTCAAGTCCTAAAGGTGTATTAAACAAGAAGTTGTAATTTAAATACCCATTAATATCTTGGGTGTTAGTTTGCATTTTACGCCAATTTAGTTTTATGATTTCTCCGCTTTGTAACGCGTTTTGAAGGGCTAACTTTAAATCGCCGGTAATTAATATTTCACCTGTGTTTTCATCGGGTAAAAAGCCTGCAACCCCATTAAAGGAGCTGGCTTTTTGTTTTTTTAAGTTTAATCTTAAAGTGGTATGGTCTTCACCAAAAATTACAGATGCAGGTTTGGTCTCTAACGCAAAAGGAATCTCTTTTATTCTGGTTGAAATCTCACTAATTAATTCTTCGTTGTATGGCTGTTTTTTTATAAATCCTATGTAATTACCAATGTAGTTTTTAGGAAGAGTTTCCTCGCTAATAATTTCTAATGAATCAATAGTAATAAGAGGACCTTTGTTAAGTTGCCAACTACCTAAAATTGTATAGTTTATAAGATTAGTAGTATCTAATTTTACAGATGCAAAAGGGTATCCTGAATTTTCGAAATATGTAATTATTTTTTCTTTCGATTTATTGAAAAGGACCGGAGAAAAAGGTTTTTTCTCGAAAAACTTACTTCCCAGGTTCAATTTTTGAATGGTACCTTTTGGAATATTCCCAGATTTTATTGCTCCAAAAAAGTATTGATTGCCTAAATCTACGGTTATCGTGGCAGAATCAAAAAGAACATTGGATTCTAAAAAGCCATTGTTTTCAAATAAAGCTTTTATGTTTTCGGCATAATTTGAATCATTTGGAGTTTCAAGTATTTCCTTTTCAAATTTAGGAATAAGGGGACTCTGGTTTTCACTCCAAATAATTTTGGGCTGAGCAACTGCCAAACCGGAGAAAAAGAGAAAATAAAATATATAGGTAACTCTAGTCAATTTGCCAATTAATAGGTGTTTTGTTTTTACTTAATAATAACGCATTAGTTTGCGAAAAGTGCTTACAACCAAAAAATCCATTTCTGGCTGCAAAAGGGGAGGGGTGAGCAGCTTTTAAAATAAAATGTTTCGAATCATCAATTAAATTGGCTTTTTGCTGAGCAAACCTTCCCCACAATAAAAAAACCACATCTTTTTTGTATTCGCTAATTGCTTTTATAGTGGCATCGGTGAACTGTTCCCAACCTTTGTTTTGATGAGAACCTGCCATCCCTTTTCTTACTGTTAAAGTCGCATTTAACATGAACACACCTTGCCTTGCCCAATAAGTTAGCTCACCATGATTTGGAATTTTAAATTCTACATCCTCTTTTAATTCCATATAAATGTTTACTAAAGAAGGAGGCACCCTAACTCCTTTTAAAACAGAAAAACATAAACCATGTGCTTGATTAGGTCCATGGTATGGGTCTTGACCAATAATTACAACCTTAACCTTATTGAAGGGAGTTAAGTTATAAGCGTTAAAAATATCCCCTCCTTTCGGATAAATGGTGAAATTTTTTTTCTCATCAATTAAAAAGTTTTTGAGACTTTTAAAATATTCTGCCTCAAACTCCGTCTTTAATTTTTCATACCAACTTTCCTCGATTTGAGGTTTTAAATTTGGTTTAGCCGAAAGGTTTTCCATCAGATTTTAACATTTTATTGTTATTATGTGGGTACATTCAAAATTCAATACAAAACTAATTGCCTATTTTTGCCGAGTTGCAATTGAACGTTCAAATCAAATGAAGAAATTATCAGCCATCTTTTTTCTAGCTTTATTTTTAGTTGCTAGTTTATCATCATGTAAAAGTCACGAAAAGTGTCCGGCTTATTCAAAAGCTCCTTCAATAGAGAAAACTCAAGATCAAGCGTAAGTAAAATCAATTGGCAACCGTTAATAGCGGTGCCTCAAGTTGAAGACTTACAAAATAGATCCAAACAAAGCCCTGAAAAGACATTTTTAATATTCAAACATTCTACTAGGTGTGGCATAAGTTCTATGGCGCTTCGCAGGTTTGAAGAAGAATGGGAGGCAATAGAGAATATTGAATTGTTTTTTTTAGACCTCATTCAATATCGAGATGTCTCTCAAAAAATTCAAAATCATTTTAATGTTTGGCACGAATCTCCTCAAGCCATTGTTATAAAAAACGGAGAAGTTATTTATCATGCTTCTCATAGTGCAATTTCAGCACAGGCTATATCAAGTTTATTGGCAAAAACCGCTTAATAAAACAATAAGCCTATTAGCTTCGTTTATGGTATATTTGTAAGCAAATGAGGAATCTCCTTTTACTCCTAATATTTTTATTTTCAAGCGTTTATCTTTTTGCTCAACAATCAGATAATTCTTCATCATCTGAAGGTGCTCAATTATTCTACCGCACAGAGCTTTATGGTGGTGTATTTCTACACACCAATGGTTTAGGGGTAAATGTTCGAAAATCTAATAGAATAACAGGCTACAGTAAAAGAGTTTTTGGTTTGGATGTAATGAACCTAAAGCATGCTAAAGAATTTAAAAGCTTTAATCCCTATGTTGAAGATAACAGAGGCTTTGTTTACGGAAAACTTAATTCTGTAATTGTAGCAAGACCTTACATCAGCCATCAAAAAATTTGGTACACAAAAGATGCTAAAAAGGGTGTTCAAATAAGTTACTTAATTTCAGGAGGTCCTGTATTGGCATTTCAAAAACCTATTTATTTGGAGGTAGCAGATTTCTCATCTTCTTCAAGGTTTGGAGTCGCTAGAACTGAAAAGTTTGACCCGGAAAAACACTCTTATGATAATATTTATGGCAGAGCTCCTATGCTTAAAGGAATTGAAGAATCTACAGTTCTTCCGGGGTTAAGTACCAAACTAGCCCTAAACTTTGATTACGCAACCGACGATCAAATTTACAGAGCTTTAGAAACAGGTTTAAGTGTAGATGCTTACATAAACAAAGTTGAGCTAATGGCTTTCGATACCAACCGCCAGGTTTATCTAACATTATTTGTTAATCTATTTTTTGGCAAAAAGGAGATATAATTACTATGAGTGCAGTAGCAGAAGAAAAAATTGTTGAAGAAGGAAAAATGGTTTTTGTGAAAAAGCCAAAATGGCTTAGGGTAAAACTTCCAACAGGTGAAAATTACAAAAAAGTAAGAGGTTTAGTTTCTGAGCATAAACTACACACCATTTGCGAAAGTGGAAATTGCCCTAACATGGGTGAGTGTTGGGGAGAAGGTACAGCTACTTTTATGATTTTAGGAAATGTTTGTACGCGTTCATGTGGTTTTTGCGCGGTTGCAACAGGAAGGCCCGATGCAGTAGATCCTTTTGAACCTGCAAGGGTTGCCAAGTCAGTAAAAATTATGGGTGTAAAACATTGTGTTATCACCTCTGTAGATAGAGACGATTTAAAAGATGGAGGTGCAGATACTTGGGCTGAAACTGTTAATGCTGTTAGAAGAGTATCACCTGGAACCACTATGGAAACGCTTATTCCCGATTTTATGGGAAAATGGGAAAACCTTCAAAAAATAATTGATGTTGCCCCTGAAATTGTTTCTCATAATCTTGAAACTGTTAGGAGGTTAACCAAGCAAGTTAGAATTCAAGCAAAATACGATAGAAGTTTAGAGGTTTTAAGGAGACTAAAAAAAGGAGGTATGAAAACCAAGTCTGGAATAATGTTAGGTTTAGGTGAAATCGAGGCAGAAATTTACGAAACCATGGACGATTTAAGAATGGTAGATGTAGATATTTTAACAATGGGGCAGTACCTTCAGCCAACTCCTAAGCATTTACCTGTTGCAGAGTTTATCACTCCCGAAGATTTTGCAATATACAAACAAGTGGCTTTAAGTAAAGGATTTAAGTATGTTGAAAGCGGACCTTTAGTGAGGTCTTCTTACCGAGCAGAAAAGCACCTTTTTTAAAAAATACAGCCTTTTAATAATTCTAAAAACATAATTGCATAATATTTAGTTTATTTGATATCCGAAAAATAACGCACATGAGAAGAAGAATACAATCCATTTTTATTTCAACAGCATTAATATCAGGAGTACTTTTTACTGCCTTTGGTTTTTTAAGTAACTCTGAAGAAATCACTAAAAAATATTCACCGAGGAAAGCAGAAAATATTGATGAAGCTTCTGCTATGGGAGCGCTTCAAGTAAGAAGAGAGCTTTATGGTGATCCCGCAACTGGAGAAATAAAATTTGATGAGATTAGAAACAACTATTTGAATTATAAAGCCAAGCAAACAAAATCTGGCAGATCAATTGGAATGAATTGGCAATTGCTTGGCCCCGCAAATATTGGAGGAAGAAGTAGAGCTTTAATTATAGATAAAGATGATAACGATGTTTTAGTTGTTGGTGCTGTTTCCGGCGGTATTTTTAGATCTACCTCAGGCGGAAACAGATGGGAAAGAATAGAAAATAATGATGCAGTTATGATTTCTTCAGGATGTCAAACTTCAAATGGCAACATGTACCTTGGTACAGGTAGTACATTTGGTGAAGACTTTCCGGGAACAGGTATTTACAAATCTACCGATAGAGGTTTAACATGGACACAATTAGCTTCAACTGTTCCTGCTGACCCTGTAAATGGAAGTCAATCTCAAGATTGGACGTATGTTAATGATTTAGCTGCTCACCCTTCCGAGCCAAATACAATTTACGCTGCCACAAATACAGGTTTGTTTATTTCAACCGATGGAGGTTCAACTTGGACTAAACCTCAATTTACCGCTCCTGCAATCAATTCAGGAATTTGTCAAGACATTATTTTCTCGGGAGATAACCAAAGAATTTTTGTTGGTTACTCAGGAAGATTTGTTTATTCAGATAATTTTAATGACGGTGCTTCTTACCAAGTTTCTACACACTCAGGAGCATACATTAGACAAAAGGTTGCTACTTCAGCAGATGATCCAAATAAGGTATATGTTGCAACAGTTGCCGGTGGGGCAAGATTTGGGCAGCTAGATAATATTTTTGTTTCAGATGATAAAGGGGTTACTTTTAAAGTATTAGATCCCGCACCCCCAATTACTTCTGCTAACTGGGATTTAAGTGGTGCTAAAAGGGATGGAACCTTAGGTGGTGGCCAAGGATGGTATGATTGGGCATTTACAGCCGATCCTCAAGATGCAGACAGATTTTTTATTGGTGCTGTTCAAATGTGGAGATTTGATGGAAACTGGACTAGAGCTACCGTTGAAGGTGGAGGTCCTCCTTTTTATGTGCATGCTGATAAACACGAGGTTTATTTTGATCCGGTAAACCCTAATATAATGTACACCCTTAGTGATGGCGGTGTTTCAAAATCGTTAGATAGAGGTGTTACTTATTTTGATGTAAACAGAGATTATGTTTCTACTCAGTTTTATGGCATAGCACTAACTAACTTCGGAGCAATATTGGGAGGAACTCAAGATAATGGAAACATAGGAGTAGATCCTACAGGAACCTTTTCAGGAGGTAACCCAGATTTTGGTTCCAGAGTTTTTAATCAAGGTATTTTAAATGGGGATGGATTTGATTGCGAAATTTCTCAAATTGTTGATGTAAAATTCACAACTGCACAAAATGGGAATTTAGGTCGTTCTAAAATTGAATCTTTTTCAGGTGCGGGAATGTGTGGAGCATATTGCGGTCAAGGCCCATTTTGGTCTGTGCACAAGTTATGGGAATCAGATAGTGATCCAACTAGCCAAGATTCAGTGGAATTTGCTGTTGATACCTTTAGAATTGGTATTGGAATTGGCTCAGGAGCTAAAAAAACCTATACAGGAACATTGGTACATCCGCAACCTGCAGCTAGAATAGTTTATAGCTCAGTTTACTTTACCGCCGGAGGTTCTGTTTTAGAAGATTTTGATGGTGATGGACAACTTTCAGGAGATGGAACAGGAACCGTAGACCCAACTGATGGTACATTCACTCTAAATTGGAATGATGCTCCACCTGTAAATGCACCGCTTTATGCTTATTTTAGTGTTAGCTATGAAGCTGGTGACATTATCAACCTTGAAAGTAACACTGATGACTTGCCATTTACTTATACCTTAACTGCTCCTTTAAATCCGGGAGATGAGATTATGGTGCAAGACCCAGTTCAATCATTATTGGCAATGGCATTATCAAATGGAATTGTTGTAGCCAGAGGAGTTTTGAATTTAGCAGATGATGTAAGATGGATAAATATTACCAATGACGGAGTTGGTTCAAATCCTGTTCAGTCAGGTTATTTTGGTGGAACTCCAAGAGCTATGGAATTTACACCTGATGGTAATTCATTATTTGTAGGTGTAACAAACGGAAGGTTATATAGAATTGATAATCTAAACCAACTTTACCGTAAAAACGTATTAAGTGGAGGTGCTGTTGATCAAAATAATGTGAACAATTTGTTAGATATTAAACAAATATTTAACGCTCCAGGTGGAAGACCAATTACCGGCTTAGCACCACATCCTGATAATCCTGAAGTACTAGTTGTTACTTTAGGTGGATATTCAGGTGATAATCCAAATACTTCATGGATTTATATGATTGATAACGCTGTTTCAACAACAGGAGCAGGCACTACAAACGCAATAAACGTTAGGGGAGACCTTCCTTCTATGCCAATTTTTGATGCAGAAATGGATGTAAGAGATCCAAGCATTTGTGTAATTGGAACTGCATTTGGTGTGTTTAGTACCACCAACATTTTTGCTTCAAATGTAGAATGGGCGGATGAAAATGATGTTTTTGGTTTAGCATATCCACCTGTATATGATATTAGACAACAAAAACTTGATGCTACAAAAGCAATGAACCATGAAATGTATTATTTAGGAACACATGGTTATGGTTTTTGGTCTTCAGGAGCTTTGGTTAGCAATAATGATATTGAGCATTTAAACTTTAACCCAGAGA
>JAAZVO010000176.1 GCA_018623405.1 Crocinitomicaceae bacterium | reverse complement strand
TAAATCTAATGTTACTGAACTTCCAACATTAGATACCCAATTAGAAGGTACTGAGTATTGTGCAATTCCTGGAGGTTTTGGTGGTGGGTTTAAGTGGCCTAAACTTTTTGAATTACATCAAAAATTATTTAATGAAGATTTTGATGAAGCACACAATGCAACTGCCGATGTGGTGGCCACCGCAAGGTGTTTTCTCGAATTAATAAGACATAATGTAATTACTCCTGATAAATATGGCAAACCCAATACTTTTATTGAGGAGTTTAGAAAAATAAATCCTAACCCAATACCTCCTGCCGAGGTTGAAATAAAAGAGCAGGTAGGAGCACCCAAAGAAGCAGATATTACCATTGAGATTGATAAAGATGTAAAGCCTACCACAACTGCTCCTTATGCTCACTTACACGTTCATTCTCAATACTCTGTATTGCAAAGCACTATTGGCATAAAAAATATTGTTGCCAAAGCTGTAGAAAATGAGATGCCCGCTGTTGCCATAACCGATTTAGGTAACATGTTTGCAGCATTTTCATTTGTAAGCGAGGCCATGCAAAATGATATTTTACCAATTGTTGGCTGCGACTTATTTGTAACTGAAGATAGAACCATACAAAAATTCACAAAAGATAATCCTGATAGGCGTTATACCTTGCCCTTATTGGCCAAAAACAAAAATGGTTACGAAAATCTTTCTAAAATGTGCTCAATAGGTTACATAGAAGGCTTATATGCAGGATATCCAAGAATTGATAAATCTGTAATTGAAGAGTATAAAGCAGACATAATTTGTTTAACCGGAGGTTTAGATGCAGAAATACCATGGCTAATACTAAACGTAGGTGAAGCACAAGCCGAAGAGGTTTTTAAGTATTATCATAATTTATTTGGTGATGATTTTTACGCAGAACTGCTAAGGCACGGCTTACCTGAAGAGGAGCGGGTGAATGAAACACTCTTTAAATTCTGCAAAACTTATGATGTAAAATACATAGCATCTAATAATGCCTATTATTTAGATAAAGAAAATGCAGATGCCCACGATGTTTTACTCTGCGTTAAAGATGGTGAGCTAAAATCAACAGAAATTGGCAGGGGCAGAGGCAAGCGCTTTGGATTTCCTAATCAAGAGTTTTACTTTAAAACTCAAGATGAAATGCGTAGGGCTTTTGCAGACTTGCCTGAGGCAATTGAAAACATTTCACTGATTATCGATAAAATAGAAGCTTATCAATTAAAACGTGAAATTTTATTACCTGAGTTTAAGATTCCGGCTGAATTTTCTTCTGAAGATGATTACCTCAAGCATTTAACCTTCGAAGGAGCTAAAAAACGTTATAAAGAAATTACTCCTGAAATTCAAGAAAGGTTAGATCATGAGTTGAAAATAATCAAGGAAATGGGTTTTCCTGGGTACTTTTTAATTGTTCAAGACTTTACCTCAGAGGCAAGAAAAATGGGAGTTTCCGTAGGACCGGGAAGGGGGTCTGCTGCCGGTTCGGCGGTGGCCTATTGTATTGGTATCACCAATATTGATCCCATAAAGTACAAGCTGCTTTTTGAAAGGTTCTTAAATCCTGAAAGGGTTAGTATGCCCGATATAGATATCGATTTTGATGATGAAGGTAGAGGAAAGGTTATTGATTTTGTACTGAAAAAATACGGCTACAACCAAGTAGCTCAAATTATTACCTACGGCTCTATGGCCGCAAAAAGTGCTATAAGAGATGTTGCCCGTGTAATGGATTTACCTCTGCATGAAGCAGATAGAATTGCGAAGCTAGTTCCTGACTTTTCAAAGTTAAGCGCAATTTTTAACACGCCCGAAAAAGAACTTTCATCCAAATTTAGAGGAGATCAAGTTGATAACGTTAAGCAACTTAGAGAAATCTATAAAAGCGATTCACCTTCAGGAGTTATACTAAGGGAAGCAGAGATTCTTGAAGGTTCTATAAGAAATACAGGAACTCACGCATGTGGAGTAATCATCACTCCTGATGATATGACCAAGTTTATTCCGGTAAGTACCTCAAAAGACTCCGACCTTTTGATTACACAGTTTGACAACAAAGTAGTTGAAAGTGCAGGCATGTTAAAGATGGATTTCTTAGGTTTAAAAACCTTAACCATAATAAAAGACGCCTTGGCATTGGTAAAGCAAAAGCACGGAGTAGAAATAGACCCCGATGAAATTCCTTTAGATGATGAAAAAACTTTTGAGCTTTATCAAAGAGGAGAAACTAATGGTACTTTTCAATTTGAAAGTGTTGGTATGCAGAAAAACCTGCGACTTTTAAAACCAACCCATATTGAGGATTTAATTGCTATGAATGCATTGTATAGACCCGGACCAATGCAGTTTATAGAAAACTTTATCAGAAGAAAACACGGCCAAGAAGAAGTAGAATATCCACATCCTTTATTAGAAACCATATTAAAAGATACCTACGGTATAATGGTTTACCAGGAGCAGATTATGCAAGCCGCTCAAATTTTAGGAGGTTATACCTTAGGAGGAGCCGACCTTTTGAGGCGGGCAATGGGTAAAAAGAAGATGGATGTGATGAATGAACAGCGCGAAGTTTTTAAAGAAGGCGCTTACAAACAGCACGATATTCCTGCAGAAAAAGCCGATGAGATTTTCGATATCATGATGAAGTTTGCCGAGTATGGATTCAACAGGTCTCACTCGGCAGCTTATTCAGTAGTGGCATTTCAAACCGGATTTATTAAAGCTCATTATCCTGCAGAATATATAGCTGCAGTGCTTACCAATAATATGAACGACATTACTAAAGTGTCTTTCTTTATGGAGGAGTGTAAAAGAATGGGTATTAAAGTATTAGGGCCGGACATCAATGAAAGTCAGTTAACATTTACCGTTAATCAAGATGGTCAAATCAGGTTTGGATTAGGCGCAATAAAAGGAGTTGGAGAAAATGCTGTTAAATCTATTTTAAAGGAGCGTAGAGAAAGAGGTCCTTTCAAAACCATTTTTGATGTTACCAAACGTATTGATTTAAGGGCTGCTAATAAAAAAACTTTAGAGGGTTTGGCCTTAGCCGGAGGTTTCGATTCATTTCCCGGATCACATAGGGCCATGTTTTTTAATGAAGAGGGTGGGAGTACCTTTTTGGAAAAAGCAATTCGGTTTGGGGCAAAACATCAAGAAAGTGAAAATAGCTCTCAAGTGTCTCTTTTCGGCGAGGAGTCTGTTGTTTCTATTCCTGAGCCTCCATTACCCGTTTGCGAAGAGTGGGGTGCAATAGAGAAGCTGAAAAAAGAAAAAGATGTTGTAGGGATTTTTATTTCAGGGCATCCGCTAGACGACTATAAACTAGAAATTGAGAATTTCTGCCATGGTAATTTAGGAATGTTAGATAACATGGACGACCATAAAGGAAAAGAAATTGCTACGGCTGTAATAATTACAGCTGCTAGGCTAGACCTTACTACCAAAACAGGTAAACCTTATGGGCGCTTTACAATGGAAGATTATGTTGGAGCTTACGAGTGTATGTTATTTGGTGAAGATTACCTTAAGTTTAGGAAATACATCGGGTTAGATTTTATGCTTTTTGTTAAAGGAAAAATTCAAGAAAAACTTTGGAGGGACTCTAAAGAACTTGAATTTAAGATTAATAGCATGGAGCTACTGACAGATATTCGAGAAAAGCTGACAGGTAATATCACCCTAAAAATGCTGCTTAATGATATCAACGATGAAAAAATTTCTGATTTAAACAACATTTTAGAAGGGCAATCAGGTAGTTGTAAAGTAAGAATTACCGTGTTAGATGAAAAAGAAAAGCTCAAAACCGAGTTTTATGCAAAAGGTAAAGGAGTTTCATTAACCAATGAGTTTTTAGACAAACTCAATCAACTTCCTTACTTAGAATATGAATTAAACTAACATTATGTCATGTAAAACAGAATGGATAATAGTTTGTTAAGTAGTTTTGTAATCAAATTAATCAATCAAAATAATTTAAAAAATGGCAGTAGAATTTACAGATGCTAACTTTGAAGAACTTGCATTAAACTCAGATAAGCCTGTAATCGTAGATTTTTGGGCTGAGTGGTGCGGACCTTGTAGAATGGTTAGTCCGCTTATTGCAGAGTTAGCTCAAGAATATGATGGCAAAGCAGTAATTGGAAAACTAAACGTTGACCAAAACCCTGAAATCTCAATGAAATATGGAATTAGAAGTATTCCTACAGTATTATATATTAAAAGCGGTGAAGTAGTAGACAAAATGGTTGGTGCCGCACCAAAACAGCAATATGCTTCTAAGTTAGATGCAGTAATGTAATCTAATACCTAATAAATCATAAAATAAACCCGTTTCAAATTCTTGAAACGGGTTTTTTGTTTTCTCATGCTTAAATTTACACCATGGCAGAGGCAATAAGCAGAGAGATAATTGAACGTTTTGGAAACCTAGAACTTTTGGCTAGGGAAGTAGTAGAGGGATTTATTACCGGGTTACATAAAAGCCCCTTTCATGGTTTTTCGGTTGAGTTTGCCGAGCATAGACTTTACAATACCGGAGAATCTACTCGCCACATTGATTGGAAGCTGTTTGCTCGTACCGAAAAACATTTTGTTAAACGCTACGAAGAAGAAACTAACTTAAGAGCTTGGATGGTTATTGACCATAGCTCATCTATGAACTTTCCTGAAGATGCCAAACAAAGAAACATCTTTAATAAACTTCAGTTTTCCATTTATGCTGCAGCAACACTTATTGAACTTTTTAAAAGGCAACGAGATGCAATTGGTCTAAGTGTTTTTTCTGATAAGATGGAAGAACATACTCCTTCAAAGCTTTCGCAGGCCCATCTAAAACAACTTTACGCCATATTAGAAAATCTATTACAAAACCAAATAACACAAAAGCAAACTTCAGCAATTGAGTCACTTCACCAAATAGCCGAACGCATTCATAAGAGAAGCTTAGTTATTCTATTTAGTGATATGATGGATAGCTATGGAAATTTAGATGATTTATTTGGGGCGCTGCAACATTTAAAGCACAATAAACATGTGGCAATTATCTTTCATGTTATTGATAAGCAAAAAGAACTTGATTTCGAGTTTCAAAACAGGCCCACCCAATTTGTAGATTTAGAAAGTGGAGCTAACGTAAAATTACACCCTAATGCTGTAAAAGAAGCTTACATTAAACAAATGAAAGCTTTTGATAGAGAAATTAAATTAAAAGCAGGTCAATACGCTATTGATTACATTGAAGCGGATATAAACAAAGGGTTCGACCAAGTATTACAGGCTTATTTAGTTAAACGCAGCAGAATGTTAAAAGGAGGCAGGTAATGAAGGTAAAAGCAATTTTTAAGGCTAAAATTTCTTGGTGGCTATTTGGTCCTATTTATTTGCTTTTGGCATATCCTATATATAAAGGTATTCAAGAAGAAAAATGGCTAATTGCCATAATTATGGCTGCCACAATAGCTTTAATGCTCAATTTAACCCTTTTAACTAGATATATTGTTACCTTAAAAGATGAGTTGTTTATTCAAGTTGGTTGGTTCGGGGGATCCAAAATTTTAATCTCCGATATTGTATCAATTGAGAAAACAAGAATTGCCCTTGCTAGTCCCGCTCCTTCGTTAGATCGTATACAAATAAATTACGGAAAGTATAGTAGTGTAATCATTTCTCCATCCGATAAGCTAGCATTCATCAAGTTTTTAAGAGAAATAAATCCCAACATATCCTTAAAATCACCTTTAGATGAGCAAATCAAAAAGTGATAATACTCATTAATTTCTCCTTTTTTAAGTGATTAAAGTCACAACATAAAGTGACGTACTTCATGATTTAGGGTTAGGTTAC
>JAAZVO010000175.1 GCA_018623405.1 Crocinitomicaceae bacterium | reverse complement strand
TAATTATAGAGGATATGATACGTTAACCACTCCCTTAACCTATTCAGTAGAACCTGTTTTTTATGATGATGGTAACTCCAAGTCTTATTATTACAGTGAAAGAGAAAACAGACCGGAAATAGCCATGCCTGATTTATTTGTAGGACAAACAACTCATACAATAACATGGAAGACATTTGAAATTATTTGGGAGAGTTATGCCGGTTCTCCTGATAATAGAGGTGAGCTATTAGCAAGATGGGTTTTTGATGATACAAAACCTGGTAGGTTAGGTTATTTTGGACAAAATGGTGACAACAGCCAGCCAGTAAAAGTTCCTGATCCGGGAAATAATACAAAGGTCCATTTTCAATGTTATATCGAAACCTCAATAAATCGTATACCACTAGATTCTCAGGAGAAAGAAATAATCATCCAAGATTTTAGCTTTTATCCTTTTTAAGGAAGTAAATCAAATATTAGAAGGGGACTTGAAAAGGGCCCCTTTTTTTATGCTTTAAAATTAGATAGTTTCATTACTCAAATAAAAAATCAGTTTTTATTCATCAATAAATATTCACTGAGTTTGATTTCCTCATTTCAAATATTTCGAAATAAAAAAAGCAGCCATTGGCTGCTTTTCAAAGTTTCATTTTAAATTTTCTTAATTCTTAATAAGAATTTTCTCCAATTCCTCTAGAGATTTGCCTTTTGTTTCAGGTACTTTTAGAGCAATAAATATTACACCGGCTATTGCAAAAAGACCATAAATTAAAAAAGTCATTGAGCTACCTATGGTTGAAAGCTCCCAAGGGAAAACAAACTGAACACCTGCACTAACAGCCGAGTTTACAAAACCCACAAATGAAATGGCCACTCCACGAATATGCAATGGGAACATTTCAGAAAATAATACCCACATAACCGGACCAAGCGAAATTGCAAAACAGGCCACAAAACCAATAATTCCAATTAAAATCAACATAGGATTCATAGAGATTGCTGCTGTAATTATTTCAGATTCAAACTCTTTGGCTTTTATTTCACCTAAAATTTCTTTTGCTGCGTTTTTGTAAGCTACATCATTAGTATAATCTACACCTACCATTGGTGCTAGTTGAGCCTGAATTTCTTTATTGCTTATCATTTCCAACTTTTCTTGAGTTAAAGAATAGGTTGCAGCATTAAATCCATAAGCTAAAACTCCCATAAAAATGGCAATTCCACTTACTCCAATTAATAGTAGTGGTTTTCTTCCCAATTTATCAATAAGCAACATGGCCAAAATGGTAAATACCAAGTTGGTTAAACCCACCAAAATAGCTTGAATAAATGAGGCATCTGTTCCAATACCCGATTGCTCAAAAATCATTGGAGCATAAAAGAAAACAGAGTTAATACCGGTAATTTGTTGTAAAACCCCAATTACTACCCCTATGGTAATAACTAAAGTAAAAGCAGGTTTAAAGATTTCAGTAAGTGGGATTTTTTCTTTATTCTGGTCTTTTTTTAGGGTTTCTTGAACTGCTTTTATATCTGCTTTTGCATCTTCTTCAGATCTAAACCTGCACATTACCTCATAAGCTTCTCTTTCTCTTTTCTTCATTATTAGCCATCTAGGGCTACGTGGTACTAAATAAAGTCCGAAAAAGTATAAAACCGCAGGCACGGCTTCAACACCCAACATCCAACGCCAATTATTTTCACCAATTCCCAGGGCTTTTACCCAAGCTAAGTCAGAATCTCCAAGAGAGAGGATGTAAAAGTTAGAGAAAAAAGCTAGGGAGATACCTACTACAATATTTAACTGATTAAACGAAACCAATTTTCCCCTTTGGTCTGGTGGTGCTATTTCAGCTATATACATGGGTGCTAAGATTAGGGAAGCGCCAACACCAATACCTCCCAACATTCTAAGAATGAGGAATATAATAAAATTTGGAGCAATGGCTGAGCCGATAGCTGAAATGAAAAAGATAACGGCACAAACCCTTAATAAAGTTTTCCTTCCATATTTATCACTTAATGGTCCGGCCACCATCATAGCAAGTGCTGCAATTATTGTTAGTGAGCTTACTGAAAATCCTAGCTCAAGGTCGGTTAGGTTAAAATCTATTTGCACAAATTTGTTTACGCCAGAAATTACTGATGCATCAAATCCCATTAATAATCCACCTAAGGCAACAATAGTTACCACGATTACAATAAACCGGTTATCTACTTTCATTTGCTTTAATTATATGATTGCAACCAAATTTAAAATAAAATTTAACTTATGGTAAAAAATACTATAAATACCCGAAAAATGACAAAGTTTGCTTTACACCCTCATTAAAACCAAGTGGCTTATATCCTAAAGAAAGCGCTGCTTTTTTAGAAGTACATCCCCAGTTTTTATGGTATTTCTTTATCCACGGAGTGGTGATGATGGGAGGTAAGCCCAATAAGTTTGAATAAACTTCATTTAATTTTCCGAATGCTATTAACCAAGATAAGGGAATATGAATCATATTTCTTTTCCTCCCTGAAACGTCTCCAATTTTATCAAAGAAACTATTAAAACTTAAATTTTCTCCTCCAAGCAAGTAGTTCTCATTTCCTTTTCCATTTTGCATTGCTAAAAGATGACCTTTTACCACATCCTCAATAAATACATAATTTCCTATTGAGTTTCCGTTTCCGGGAATAAATCTCCAAGTGCCTTTTGCATAGCCGAGAATCATTTTGGTTACAGCATTACTTGTAGAAAGTATTCCGGGTCCATATACCCTTGATGGACTAACGGCACAAACCTCAAGTTTCCCTCGCCAATGTTGTATAAGTTTTAAGACTTCAATTTTAGATTTTTCGTATTCTGTTTCAGGGTAAATATTAATTTGAGATTCATCCACTAAACTACTTCCTTCTTGATGGATTAATGCCCCTGCAGAAGACGTAACAACAACTTTTTTTACACCTGTTAGCTCTGCTAATTTTAGAATATTTGAGGTTCCTTCAACGTTAATTTTATGGTAAAGTGACTTTTGCTTTACCCAAGGCTTTGCGATAGCAGCCAAGTGAAAAACTCCATCAATATTTTCAAATTCATTTTGTAGATGATTTGAAAATAAGTCTCCCTTTACAATTTGAATACTAGGGTGCTTATTAAACCAATGATGATAGTTTTTTTGGCAAAGCACCTTCACGCTTTTATTTTCAGCTACTAGCCTTTTTACTAAATGTTCGCCTATAAAACCGGAAGCCCCTGTTACAAAGAATGTTTTCAGCTTAAATCAACTTTTTAAAGAAGCCTATTAGTTGATTTTTTTGGTCTTCATCAAGATTTGCATCAGGATGCAAAATTTTATATGCCTTTAGTGGCATTTCTCCATTTTGAATGTACTCTACACATTCCTCGGCTTTATGATGCCTTTTGTCTTTACTGTATTGACCCCAAATAGAAAAATTTAAATGTTCTCTTCCTTCTTCAATGTGGTCTGCAATAAACCAACCTACCGGTTGTAAGTAAGAGTAAGTTGGGTAATTGGTTTCATTCGAGTGGCAATCATAACAAGCAGTTCTTACAAGTGATTTTATTGATTCATCAGCTTTAACTTGAGAAAAGAAATCGATTTTAGAATCAATCGGCGGATTGTGTCTTTCAATTCCGAAGAATTGCATGAAAATTAAAATAACAACAACAAGGTAAACAATTCTATTTGATGACATGGCTTTGAATTTGGCGACCAAAATCTGAAAAAACATTTACTCTTTCAAAAAATATCGATGAAATTAAATAGTTGTATAAACAATTATTAATTAAACATGTTTCTTTGCCGAATTAAACACAAATTGAAAACTATGAAAAAAATTAATTTATTCACGATGGCTTTAGGATTAGGAGTAATCTTGTCATCTTGCGGAGGCGGCTCTAACACTGAAGCAACCAAAACAGAAGAAAATGCAACTACTGAAACAAAAACAGAAGCTGCTGCAACCAATTACAATGTAAACACTGCAGAATCAAACATCCGTTGGGAAGGTGGAACTGCAGGTGTAACAGTTTATTCTCACTTTGGAGACATTAAAATAAAAGAAGGTGCAGTTGAGGTAACTGATGGTAATGTAACCGGAGGTAAAATTGTGGTTGATATGACTACCATTGAACCAAAAGACGAAGGTTATTCTGAAGAAAACACTCCAGCTGATTTAGTTGGACACCTTTCTACAGGAGATTTCTTTTTGGTTGAAGAATTTCCAACTGCAACTTTTGAAGTAACTGGTTCAGAAGGTAACAATGTAATGGGAAATTTAACCATCAGAGGAAAATCTAACCCTGAAACAATTGTATTAGAAAATGTTGATTTTACAGAAAGTGGAATGACCACTACCGGTAAATTAACTTTTGATCGTCAGAAGTATGATGTTAAATGGGCACACTACTTAAAAGATGTAGTATTAAAAGACGAAATAGATTTGACTTTTAGCCTTGTAGCTAGCAAATAAGCTATTTATACCATAAAAAAAAAGCCCACTTCGAATTTTCGGAGTGGGTTTTTTTATTTTCTTAATTTAATTTATAACAAATTTTCATCCACCAAATTAGGAATCGTCACTTTTAAACGTGGTTCTTTTTCCATGGCGCGCTTTATGGCAAAAATGGCTTCATCATTACGTGCCCAACTTCTTCGGGCAATGCCATTGTTTACATCCCAATGCAACATCATGCGCAATCTCCTATCTGAGTCTTCAGTGCCATCGAGTACCATTCCAAAACCTCCGTTAATTACTTCGCCCCAACCAACGCCTCCGCCATTGTGAATGCTCACCCAAGTAGCGCCTCTAAAACTATCGCCAATTACGTTTTGTATGGCCATATCAGAAGTAAATTGAGAACCATCGTAAATATTTGAAGTTTCGCGGTAGGGTGAATCAGTTCCTGAAACATCGTGGTGGTCTCGCCCTAAAATTACCGGAGCTGAGATCTCACCTTTTTTAATGGCTTCATTAAAGGCTGCGGCAATTCTTATTCTTCCTTCCGCATCCGCATACAAAATTCGAGCTTGAGAACCTACCACCATTTTGTTTTCTCCAGCCGCTTTTATCCATTGAATATTGTCTTGCATTTGTTGCTGAATTTCAGTAGGAGATTCACTTTTCAATTGCTCCAAAACATTCGTAGCAATGCGGTCGGTAGTTTCCAAGTCTTTTGGATCTGATGAGGCACAAACCCAACGGAAAGGACCAAAGCCATAATCAAAACACATAGGCCCCATAATATCCTGTACATAAGAAGGGTATTTAAAATCGCCTTTTTCATTTAAGATTTCTGCGCCAGCACGACTGCTTTCTAATAAAAAGGCATTTCCATAATCAAAAAAGTAAGTGCCTTTGGCGGTGTGTTTGTTTACGGCAGCAACATGTCGGCGTAAGCTTTCTTGCACCAATTTTTTAAATTGATCAGGATCGTTTGCCATCACATCATTGGCTTCTTCATAACCCAATTGAACTGGGTAATAGCCTCCCGCCCATGGGTTATGTAACGAGGTTTGGTCTGAACCGATATCGATAAAAACGCCAGCTTCATCAAATTTTTCCCAAACATCCACCACATTTCCTTCGTAGGCAATAGAAACCACCTCTTTGTTGTTTTGGGCTGATTTAACTCTAACTACCAATTCATCCAAATCTGAAATAATTTCATCAACCCATCCTTGCTCATGGCGCTTACGCGCCGCTTTTGGATTTACTTCAGCCGTTACACTAACAACTCCTGCAATATTTCCAGCCTTGGGTTGGGCACCACTCATGCCCCCTAAACCAGCTGTAATAAAGAGTTTTCCGGCACGCTCATCATCGTTAAAGCCTTTTTTGCGTAGTGCATTCATTACGGTAAT
>JAAZVO010000174.1 GCA_018623405.1 Crocinitomicaceae bacterium | reverse complement strand
GTAGGAATCTTTTCAATTCCTTCTTCGTAATTCATTGAACCTGTGTGTGGAAAGTGGTCAATTGGGCTTCCTGCAGACCTTACCAAACAGGCTAATGCACCTTTTTTTGCTGCTGCAGAGGCACCATTATACCGTTGGCCGGCACAAGTTCCGTAAGCCTCAAAAGTGTTTATTACCCTTGGGTCGAAACCTTCGTTAAGCAACACAATTTTTCCTGCTAAGGCATTTTCGGGTAGGTTTTCTAAAGCAGTTAGGTTAGGTACAATGATTAATCCTGCCTCAAGCTTACCTTTTGTGGCCACTGAACCACCAAGCGCCAATACATTTAAATTTTTGTTTTTATGAGAAGTAAGGTTAAGTTTTTCAGTTGCGCCTCGGTACCATTTAGGTACCATGATGGGTTGCATCCAAACTGTGTCAAAATCATAGTCTTTCAGCAACTGAAAACCCCATTCTACTGCTTTATTTGCTCCTTCGCTTCCTGAAAGCCTGTTACCAACATCTTTACACAACGATCTTAAATTTTCATAAGCATGGCCATCTACCAAGGCTTCATCAAAAATTTTCCGAATTATTAGGGAGTCTTCCTTTTGGGCAATGGTAGATTGAAAAATAAAAAAGGCGAAAATTGCAGTGATTATTCTCATATCGCAAAGGTCAAAAAATTCTTTAATGAACATCAGGTTAATCACTCCTCAAGACAACCATCAAATAAAAGTTGTAATACAGCAAGTATTAACAAGCTTTGGCGCCAACCGCGAAGGTTTTGCATGGGCAGACCCTGAGTTAGATGATATGTTTACAGCCTACCAACAAGAAAATGCCAACTATTGGGTTTTGGCAGATGGCCACAAAGTTTATGGTGGGGGAGGTATTGCACCAATGTCAAATGTTGAAAAAGGGTGGTGTGAACTACAAAAAATGTATTTTTTACCTGAGGCAAGAGGCAAAGGTTACGGTAATCAAATGATGGAGCAATGTTTAGCTTTTGCTAAAAAGCATTTCAATAACTGTTATTTAGAAACCTTAAATACCATGAATGTTGCGCAGCACCTTTACGCAAGATTTGGTTTTACTCAATTATCAGCTCCCATGGGAAATACTGGACATTCTGGTTGTGATGTTTGTATGTTTAAAAAACTAGGGTAAAAAGTCAACTAATTCGGCTCTTAATTCATCAGCGCTTTTAAACTCTTCAGAATTACTTTTCTTCCATTTTTTAGCATTCCAAACTAATTTATTTGCTTGGTGGGCTTCTATAAATAAAATAGCGCCCCAACTCAACAACCAAAATAAAAATAAACCAACAACAGCCCACCAAAAGCCGTAAAGAGGCCAAAATATGGCAAGCCCTATGAGTATAAAAACTTGATAAAATCCTATGGTAAGTCCCATTTTAAGAGATAATTTAAACTCTCCCTTTTTTATTTTTTGCTCAACAAAACGGTTTATGTAATTCCAAATTGGCTTAATCAATAAGTAAACAGGAAAAAATATTGGCGCAAATAGATAGGTAAGCAGATTTACCTTTTTGCTGTTGGCTGCAGCCCAAAAGGCTTTGTCGGTTAAGTTTTGCTCTGCTAGTATTTGAAAATATTTAGTTGCTTTTTCTTTAATTTCCGCCAGTTTAACGTCATCCTTTGTTGCAGTTTCTGTAACCTTATCTATTACCATTTTTTCTTCGGATAACCTGCTATTATCATCTCTTCTCCAATTTATTGGGTTGTAAAGCAAATTACTTCTGTAAACAGTTAGCAATTGCTCGCTAATAGTTTCAAGATGTTCGGGAATATGAATTAATTGGCGTTTAATTCCTTCAGAAATATCTTGGGTTAATTGATTGGTTGCTTTTGCAGGGTTCTCCTTATACAAATCCTCATAATCTTTTATGCTAATGGGTTTATCGAACCCAACCATAACCTCGGTTCTTAATTTTGTATGGTGGGTGTAGTTTATACCAACAGGTAAAATGTAGGGTTCAAAATCCCAATTGTTTTTATCCATAACACCAAAAGCCATTCTAGCGGTACCTTTTTTCAAAGGCCTTAACCTTTTTATGGGGAAGCAGTCTGCCTCCGGAAAAATCATTATTACCCTATTTTGCTCTAAAAGCTCATATACCTTTTTAAAAGTTTCCTCATTTTTGGTTAAAGCATCTCTGCCATCCCTTTGCCTGTAAATAGGAATTTGATGCAAAGCATGTAAGAAAAAACGTTTTAATGCAGTGTTAAAAACATCCGATCTTACTAAAAAATTCAGCGATCTATTTACTTGCGATGCAACTAAAACCGCATCTAAAAAAGCATTTGTATGATTTGCAGCAATAATTACTGGTTTTCCGGGCGCTAAATGTTGTACCCCGTTAAAAAAAGCACGCTTAAAAACAGCCCTAAAAACATAAACTAAAACAAGATAAGTGTACCAATATAACATACAGGTATAAAAGAGTGCAAATTTAGTGAGGATATTTTATGCTATTTATATTAATGTGAATTCTATTTTTGCGGCCATGCAAGATTTGCCTTTCATCAATTTTCAAGGCTATGTTCTTTTAGAGCCTATGAATTTTGTAACAGATGCCCTTATTGGTTTGGCTTGTGCTGTTTATGTTTTTAAAATGTGGCAAGACAATCCAAAAGATTTAGATTCTAAGCTTTACCGCACCTTTTTTATTATGGTGGGTTTGAGTTCGTTTTTTGGAGGTTTAACACACCTTTTTGCCCATTATTTAGATGGCATTAGCCTAAGGGTGCTTACTTGGAGTTTATTGGGTGTGGGTGTTTTTACTTTTGAGTTAGCCACCGTGCGTAAAAATTTTAAGAAAAAAGTAAGGCAGATTCTTTTTCCTGTTTTTGTTTTTCAACTAATTGCCTATTTCGTGGCCCTTTATAACTACATGAACTTTAATGTGGTAATCGTAAATATGCTTTTAGGATTGTTTGCTTTTATTGTTCCGATAGAGATGTCAACATTTTTTAAGTCGAAAAATAGGGGAGCATTTTTTATTGCTTTGGGTATTACGCTTACTTTAGGTTCTGCGGCAATACATATTCTTCAGCTTTCACCCCATAAGTGGTTCGACCACAAAGACCTTGCTCATGTAGTTACAGTATTTACCTTATTGGTGATTTACAAAGGCACTTTTGAGCGTGCAGGCAAAACTGTTCCCGCAAAAAATAAGTCATGATAAGTTGGCAAGAATACGAAGCTGCTTTTGCACTCGAAAAATTCTTTCCTGATACAAACTCTAGATTTCTTACTCATAAATCTTTTACCAAACAGCTAAAATCCTTTAGCGATGAGTTCAACATCACTGCTATTGGAAAATCTGAAAAAGGAAAAAGCATTCATAAAATTGCCTTTGGATATGGCCCCAAAAAAGTGCTTATTTGGAGTCAGATGCATGGTAACGAGAGCACAGGAACCTTTGCCATCCTAGACTTACTTCAGCTGCTGCATCAAAATTTCTTTTTAAAAAAACAAATTGAAGATCACTTTACTGTAGTGATGATTCCTATGGTAAATCCTGATGGAGCAGATGCTTTTGAGCGCAGAAATGCCTCAGGAATAGATATTAACCGAGATGCTTTGGCCAAACAAGCCCCCGAAACAAGGGTGTTAATGAAACAAATAGAAATATTTGAACCTCATATTGCTTTTAACTTGCATGACCAACGCAGTATTTTTTCAGTTGGTGAAAACATTCAACCTGCAACCATTTCCTTTTGCATTCCATCTTTCGATACAGCTAGAGCAATAGATGCAACACGCGTATTGGGAATGGCTTTAGTAGGAAAAATATGGCAAAGTTTCCCCGAAGATTTCAAAACAAAAACAGGCAGATACACCGATGAGTTTTATCCAACGGCCTTTGGAGACAACATCCAAAAAACAGGGATAAACTGTGTGTTATTTGAGGCAGGAGCTCATTTTAATGATCCTAAAAGAATTGCTGCGAGAACCTTATTTGGCTTTTCCATACTTCAAGCATTTAAGGTGTTATTAAATCAGCAAAATCCATCAACGGAGCTTTACCAAAGTATTCCTGAGAATGAGCAAAAAATGCGCGACATCATTGTTAAGCAAGTAAAGCTCAATTCAAGAGGTAGAAAGCTAAAAGTAGATTTGATATTTAAGTTGATGGAGGAAGTAAAGGGTTCCACATTTTACAGGTATTTAAAACTAGATGATATAGGAGATTTCCAATTTTTAAATGCCCTTCAAGTAGTTGATGGCAAAGGTGCTGAATTCAATATTCAAGAAATGTATTTAGGAAAAACCTTTGAATTTCAAGAGTTTCAGCAAACCTTTTGGGAAGGTGTAATTGTTTAACCTTACCTTCTTATCTCAAAAGCCTTAAACCCTTCTATGGCCTCCTCCGTAACCTTTATTCCAGAAACTTCAGCCATTGGAGGCCCAATTTTGCACCAATCAGAAAAATACTTTAGGTTTTCTAATTCTCCTTCGGCCTCAATGTAAACAGTGCCATTGGGCATATTTTGGCAAAACCCTAAAATATTTAATTCTTCGGCTTTTTCTTGGGTAGATTTTCTGAACCAAACTCCCTGTACTTTGCCAAATACATGTATGATAAGTCTCTTTTTCATTTAACTAATAACTCCTGAGCCTATTAATTCATCTTTTAAATACCAAGCTGCAAATTGTCCTCTTGCTATTCCTCTTTGAGGTTGCTCAAAAACAAGGTAAACTCCTTCTTCACGATGATAAAGGGTTGCCATTTCTAGTGGTTGTCGGTATCTAATTCGGCAAAGAAATTCTTGCTTTTCACCAACAGATAACGCTAGATCGGGTCTTACCCAATGCACATCATAAGTTGGAATAAATAACCCTTTTCTTAACAAACCCGGATGGTTTTTGCCTTGACCGGTGTAAACAATATTTTTTATGGTATCTGTATCAATAATAAAGAGTGGCTCAGGCTTTCCACCAATATTTAGCCCTTTTCTTTGTCCGATAGTATAAAAATGTGCTCCCTGATGATTACCTACAGCTTCACCAAAAGATTCTTCGTAATGATAAGGAGCAGTTAAAGTTTCAAGGTGAGATTCAACCTCATTGTCTTTATAAATTGGTCTTTCAAAAATTGCTGAAGTACTTTCAATCTCCACAACTTTTCCGCTTTTAGGCTTTAGTTGTTGTTGCAAGAAGTCAGGTAATTTTACTTTGCCAACAAAACAAAGACCTTGCGAATCTTTTTTATCGGCAGTAACTAAATTGAGCTGTTTTGCAATTTTTCTTACTTCGCTTTTGGTGAGCTCCCCAACAGGAAAAAGTGCCTTTGCAAGTTGCTTTTGAGAAACTTGACATAAAAAATAGCTTTGGTCTTTATTGCTGTCTTTTCCTGCCAATAGCCTGTAAACTTCTTTTCCGTTTTTGTTGATGGTTTCTTTTCTACAATAGTGCCCTGTGGCCACAAAATCTGCATTTAAATTTTCTGCAGCCTTAAGGAAAACATCAAATTTTATTTCCCTGTTACAAAGCACATCAGGGTTTGGGGTTCTACCTTGCTCATATTCTTTAAACATGTAATCAACAATGCGCTCTTTGTATTCGGCACTAAAGTCTATCACTTGAAACGGAATCCCTAGTTGTTCGGCAATTAAATTTGCGTCGTTGCTGTCATCAATCCAAGGGCATTCGCCATTAATGGTAACAGAGTTATCGCTCCAATTACGCATAAAAATTCCAATCACCTCGTAACCTTGCTCCATTAACAAATGTGCAGCAACACTAGAATCTACACCTCCCGATAAACCTACAACAACTCTTTTCATTGAATTTGCAAAATTAGGTCTTATTAATCTTTGGTTTTTAGCCATTAACAGAAATTGGCGAATTAGGTTGAATTGTAAATTC
>JAAZVO010000011.1 GCA_018623405.1 Crocinitomicaceae bacterium | reverse complement strand
CATTTTTGGCAGAAGCCCATACCGTAAATGTAAACCCACAAGAAGAAATAAAGGATATAAAATCTCCCTTTCAGGCAGAAATGACCTTTATGGATTACGTAAGGTTATATTGGAAAATAACTCTTCTCATTTTTGTAATAATAGGTGTTGCAGCATTTTTAGTTTGGTATCTATCAAAACGAAAAATTTCTTCAACCGTACAAAAAATTATACAAAAACCTGTTATTCCTCCTCATGTAATTGCATTAGAAAAACTTGAGAAATTAGAACAAGAAAAAGCATGGCAGAAAGATGATGTTAAAACTTATTGCTCTGCTTTATCTGAAACCCTAAGAGAATATATAGAAAAGCAGTTTAATACGCTTGCTTTAGAGCAAACATCGCAGGAAATAATGCTGTCTATCAATCCTTTAGGAGAGATTGATAAAAACCAAAAAGATAATCTAAAACAGTTTTTAGAAACTACAGACCTGGTAAAGTTTGCAAAACATAAAACCTTACCTGAAGAGAATAAGCAACTCTTTGAAATGGCTAAAAAATTTGTACTTTCTACATTACCCAAGCCTAAAGATACTGCTGAAAGCGAAGAAGAATCTCACAATACCGATGTAAAACCCAAAACCGTTGCAAATGCTTAACGATATTGAGTTTGCTCATAAAGGATTTTTTTGGTTGTTTGCAGCTATCCCAATAATGGCTGCATTTTTCATTTGGCGCCGCAACTCTTTAAATGCCAATGTAAAATTCTCTTCAACTACTCCATTTTCAGTTTTTGGCAATTCATGGAAAATTTATTTACGCTATGTACTTAATGCTTTTAAACTTCTAGCATTTGCAGCTTTTATTTTTGCTATGGCTAGGCCACAGTCCTCTACCTCTTGGCAAGATGTATCTACAGAAGGTATTGACATAGTTATGTGTTTAGATATTTCGGGCAGTATGTTGGCAGAAGACTTTAAACCAAACCGATTGGAGGCATCAAAAGAATTGGCAATAGAATTTATTGAAGGCAGGCCTAATGATAGAATTGGCTTAGTAGTATATTCCGGTGAAAGTTTTACGCAATGCCCATTAACTACAGACCATTCGGTTTTAAAAAACTTATTTGCAGACATCAAAAATGGAATGATTGAAGACGGCACCGCCATTGGCAATGGCTTGGCTACTTCTGTTTCTAGACTTAAAGAAAGCGACGCTAAAAGCAAGGTAATTATTTTGTTAACCGATGGTTTTAATACCGCAGGTACAGTACCGCCGCTTACAGCAGCAGAAATTGCAGAAGCTTTTAATGTTAGGGTTTATACTATTGGAGTGGGCACCAATGGCATGGCTCCCTACCCTTTTAAAAGTCCTTTTGGTGGAACCCATTACCAAAATATTGAGGTAAAAATTGATGAACCTACGTTAGAAGCTATTGCAGAAAAAACTGGTGGTAAATATTTTAGAGCCACTGATAATGAAAGTTTAAGAGAAATCTATCAAGAAATAGATACCCTTGAAAAATCGAAAATTGAAGTTACAGAATATCGTAAACGCAGCGAAGAGTTTCTGCCTTGGGCACTTGCGGGCATAGGATTATTATTAATTGATTTTATTGGTAAAAACTTGTTTTTAAGATCAATAGTTTAGATGTTTAGGTTTGAGCACATAGAGTTTTTATGGTTGCTTTGGGCAATTCCGGGATTTGTTTTGATATTCTTCATCAATCAGCAATGGAAGAAAAAAGCATTGCGAAGATTTGTGGAAAGCCAACTTGCAAGCAATATTATTCCTTACAGAACTAAGGTAAAACCCATAATTAAATTAGTACTTTTTATACTCATTTATTCAAGTTTGGTTTTAGCTGTAGCCAATCCGCAAATTGGAAGTAAAATGCAGGAGGTAAAGCGCAAAGGTGTTGATGTAATGGTAGCCTTAGACCTCTCTAACTCAATGTTGGCAGAAGATATTAAACCCAACAGGCTCGAGTCTTCTAAAAGAGCTATTTCTAAGTTTATTGATGAACTTAAAAACGATAGACTAGGTATTGTGGTTTTTGGCGGACAAGCCTACACACAATTACCAATTACTACAGATTTTGCTGCTGCAAAGTTGTTTTTAAGTACCATTTCAACTAGCATGATTCCTACGCAAGGCACGGCAATTGGTGCAGCAATTGAACAATGTATGACAGCTTTTGACTTTGAAAATGGAACAAGTAAGGTAATTGTAATTATTACGGATGGCGAAAACCATGAGGACGATGCCGCTAAGATTGCCGCAAATGCCAATGAAAAAGGTGTTGCTGTTCATACTATAGGTATGGGTTCGCCAGCAGGTGCCCCAATACCTGTTTATCGAGGTTCTCAAAAAATAGGTTTCAGAAAAGACAATAATGAGAACAGTATTGTTACCAAATTAAATGAGGCTATGCTAAGAGAAATTGCTAGTTCAAGCGATGGTATTTACGTTAGGGCTACTTCTTCTTCTGCCGGTTTAGATTACATAATGGATGAGATTAACAAGATGGAAAAAGCAGAGTTCGGCTCAAAGGTATATACCGATTATGAAGATAGATTTCAATATTTCTTAGGTTTTGCCATGTTTTTAATGTTAATTGAATTTTTTATTTCAGACCGAAAAAATAAATGGTTAAACAGCGAAAAACTTTTTGGAACCACATCATGAAAAATATTGTAGTGATATTATTTCTAGTGATGGCGTTAAATGGGTTTAGCCAAAAAGAAAAACTCCATTTAATTGAAGGCAACCAAGCATACGCTTCAGGTAATTACACTGAAGCAGAAAAAAAATACTTAGATGCCATTACCACAGACCCAAATTATATTGAAGGAAATTTTAACTTGGGAGATGCCCTTTTTAGGCAAGAAAAATACGAAGATGCAGCTAGGTATTTTAACCATATAGCTGAAACCGCGCCTGATACCGAAACTAAAGCAAAAGCATACCACAACCTTGGAAACAGCATGTTAAAAGCACAAAAACTTGGAGAAAGTATCAACGCCTACAAGCAAGCTTTAAAACTAAATCCACAAGATGATGAAACTAGGTATAACCTAAGTTATGCTTTAAAAATGCAACAACAGCAGCAGCAACAACAGCAGCAACAGCAGAATCAAAAAAATAACCAAAACCAAGATCAGGAAAATAAAGAACAACAAGACAAACAAGACCAACAAGATCAGCAGCAGCAGCAAGATCAAGACAAACAAAATCAAGAGCAGCAACAAGACCAACAACAGCAAGATCAAGGAAATAAAAACGAAGAACAGCAAAACCAACAGCAGGGTGAAATGCAAAAAGGCAACAAAATATCTAAAGAAGATGCAGATAGAATGCTAGAAGCACTGCAATTGCAAGAAAAAAACACACAAGAAAAATTAAAAAAGCAGCGTCTTAAAAACGCCCAAAAAATTAAAATTGAAAAAGATTGGTAATTAGACTAAACATATCATTACTCTTTATCTTTTTAGCTATATTAAGTTTCGGTCAAAACTTCCAAACCCAAGTAAGCAGCACCCAAATTGCTGAAGGTGATAGGCTTAAAGTATCCTATGCCTTAGATGGATCGGGGCAAAATTTTAGAGCGCCCAAATTCAATGGCTTCCAAACCATTTCGGGGCCAAACCAAAGTAGCAGTATGTCTTGGGTAAATGGCAAAATGAGTAGTAAAATTTCCTACTCGTTTATTTTGGTTGCCTTAAAGCAAGGTACTTACACAATTCCCGGAGCAAAAATTACAGTAGATGGAAAAGAGCTTACCTCAAACAATGTTTCCGTAAAGGTTGTAAAAGGTTCACCGCCTCAAACAAACACAAATAGCAACTCAAACACCAAAGCACCAAGCAATGAGATAAAAGAAAACTTATTTATTAAAGTTTTTGCAGATAAACGAAAAGCTTATGTTGGGGAACAAATAATAGTTACTTATAAGGTTTACACAAGGCTAAACATCGTAAACAACGGTATCAATAAACTTCCTGACTTTAATGGCTTTTGGGCTCAAGATATTGAGTCTCCTCAAATAGGAAGGTTAGAGCAAACCAATGTAAATGGTGTTCAGTTTAATGTAGCTACCATTAAAAAATCTGTTTTAATTCCGCAGCGCGCAGGAAAACTAGAAATAGACCCATTAATTATGGATGTAGTGGTACGCGTTAGAGACAATAAGCGACCACGCAGTATGTTCGATCAGTTTTTTGGAAGCTTTAGAGATGTAAACTTCCAAATTAGCAGTAATACATTTGGAATTGAGGTAACTCCCCTACCCGAACCAAAACCAAGGTCTTATTCGGGGGCTGTAGGAAATTTTAAAATAAACGCCAATATTGATAAAGACAGTGTGAGTGCTAATGAAGCCATAAATTACAAGGTTACCTTTTCAGGAGCTGGAAACATCAAGTTTATTGGTACACCAAAAATTGACTTTCCACCCGATTTTGAAATATACGACCCTAAAGTTTCTGAAAAAGTAAATGTGAGCGGTGGTGGAATAAATGGCTCAAAAACTTTTGAGTATTTAATGATACCAAGGCACGGTGGGGAGTTCTCAATTCCTGAATTTGAATTCTCTTACTTTAACCCCAAAAGCAAAACCTATGAAAAGCTAAATACCCCAAATTTTCAAATTCAAGTTGGAAAATCTCAAAACGAAGAAGAAGCAACCTTTTACCGGTCTGTAAAACAAGAAGAAATTAAACTCTTAGGGCAAGACATTAGGTTTATAAAAACAGGAGTAACTAAATTGGTAGAAAAAGATCAAACCTTTTTTAATTCAGGTGGATATTACGCCGGGCTAATAGCCCCTTCATTAGCATTTTTATTGTTTTTATTCCTTACAAAAAACAAACAACTTTCTCAAACAGAGTTGGTTGCAGGCAGAAGTAAAAAAGCCGCCAAATTAGCCGGTAAAAAATTGAACACGGCTAAACAAGCTTTGGCTGCCGGCAATAAAAAAGAGTTTTACGAAAAGCTACTATCAGGTTTGTATGATTACTTTTCTGATAAATTTAATATTCCTGTGGCTGACTTAAGTACAGAAAAAATAAGTGAATCTATAGCTTCAAAAAGTGCAAATAAAGAGTTAGTTGAAAAAACCAAAGAGGTACTATCAACCTGCGAAATGGCGCGTTTTGCGCCTGTTACGACAGAAAACGAATCTGAAACTTATGCAAAAGCAAATCAATTGATACAAGACATTGAAAAAGCAATTTAACATATTAGTTTTCATTTTTAGTTTATTGGCTTTACCCACTTTAGGTCAATCAAATTACTATCAAAACACCTTCGAAAAGGCAAACAGTTACTACGCTAAAGGCAAATACGATAGTGCTATCACCTATTATCAAGAAATTGAAAGAGCAGGTTTAGCATCTTTTGAGCTTTATTTCAATATTGGGAATACTGCCTTTAAGCTGAATAATTTGCCTTTGGCAATTTTAAATTACGAAAGGGCAAGTAAAATTCAATCAAACGATAAAGACCTAAAGCACAACTTAGACTTAGCCAATGATCAAATCACCGATAAAATAGAAGCTATCCCTAAATTCTTTTTATATGAATGGATTTCGAACCTTTCAAACAGTATGAAATCATCAAATTGGGCTTGGCTAAACCTCATATTGTTTTTTTTATTCCTAATTTCCCTAAGCGTTTATCTGAGAATCAAATCCACATCGCTAAAGGTTTTCTCTTTTTATGGGGCTCTTTTTTCACTTTTTTTAGTCTTTGTCTCATTAGTATTAGGCATACAGCGTTACCAATTTGAAACCAATAATAAAAGTGCAATTGTTTTTCAGCCTTCACTTACGGTAAAAAGCGAACCAAGCGAAAACTCAACAGACCTTTTTTTACTGCATGAAGGCACCAAAATAAAAATCTTAGAAGCTACCGAAAGTTGGAGTAAAATATCGTTGCCCGATGGCAATGTAGGTTGGGTAAAGTCAACAACATTTGAGATTATTTAGTATATTGGGAAGGTCACAAATCAATATGGTGACATTCATCAATTTTTTCTGCCTTTTGGCACTTTTTAGCTAAAGCAATAAAGAATTGTAATTAGATTTACACCCCACACGTTATTTAAAAAGATGATTACAGAACAAGCAAGAATAAAAATTGAAAAAGTTTCAACCTCGAAACTTCACAATTTAGCGGAGGAAGATTTACAGTTTGGAAAAGTATTTACTGACCACATGTTTGTTGCAGATTATATAGACGGCGAATGGACAAATTTTAAAATTACCCCTTACCAAAATTTATCCATGAGTCCGGCCACCTCTTTTATCCATTATGGTCAATCTATTTTTGAAGGCTTAAAGGCACACACAGGTCAAGATGGTAAAGTTTATTTGTTTAGGCCCCAAGCTAACATTAAAAGAATGGCTATGTCGGCCACAAGAATGTGCATGCCACCATTTCCCGAAGATTTATTTTTAGAAGCACTTAAAGAACTATTAAGTTTAGATAAAGCTTGGATGCCAAAAAAAGATGGAAGCTCCATGTACATTAGGCCATTTATGTTTGGTACAGATGAATATCTTGGTGTAAAAGCTTCAGACAATTACAGGTTTATGATAATCCTTTCTCCATCAGGAAGTTATTATAAAAACCCAGTGAAGGTAAAAATTGAAACCAATTTTACCCGAGCTGTTGCAGGAGGTACAGGATATGCCAAATTCGCAGGAAATTATGCAGGCTCTATGTATCCTGCAAAGTTAGCTGCAGAAGAAGGTTATCAGCAACTTATTTGGACAGATGGTAAATACCATAGAAATATCGAGGAAAGTGGCACCATGAACTTGATGTTGGTTATTGATGGTGTTTTGGTTACTCCAAAATTAAACGACACTATTTTAAAAGGTGTAACTAGAGATAGTATATTAACCATAGTAAGAGATTGGGGAGTTACTGTTGAGGAAAGAACCATTTCTGTTGAAGAAATTGTAAAGGCGTTAGAAGCTAAAACCCTTGAAGAAGCTTTTGGTGTAGGAACTGCCGCCACTATTGCTCAAATTAGCACCATTGGTTACGAAGGCAAAGACTATGAGTTACCAAATGTTGCCGATAGAAAAATTTCAGGTAAACTTTCTAAATATCTCGAAGACTACAAAAGAGCAAGAGTTCAAGATAAATATCACTTTTTAGAAGTAATTGAATAAAAGAGCCCCTTCTATTGAAGGGGTTTTTTATGCCTATTCCCTACAAAAGAAATAGCAAACAATTTTTACTGGCCACTGCTTTAATTTTGGTCATGGTTTACCTTACGTTGCGTTTTGGTAATACCTCAAAATTTAAATACCAACCGGTAAACAAAACAGTGGCAGAGCACAACGAAGAGCTTGGCTTAAAATTAGATTCGCTTTTTAAAAGAGCTAATAAATACCAAGGTTTTAATGGAAGTGTTTTAATTGCAAAACACGGAAAACTAATATTTAGAGGTAATTATGGGTTTGCAGACCCCATCAGGAAAATTCCTCTTACAGATACTTCAAGTTTTCAGTTGGCTTCAGTTTCAAAGCAGTTTACGGCTGCAGCCATTTTACTACTTTACGAAAGAGGAAAACTATCCTTAGAGGATAAATTAATTGATCACATTCCGGAGTTACCTTATCCTGAAATAACCATAAAACACTTACTGAACCACACTTCAGGCTTACCAATTTATTTTTGGTATGCAGACCATGCGTGGGAAACAGATACAGCACCAAGTAACGATGAAATGATAAAAACCATGAGCAAAACTGTGCTCCCACCCTTTTTTGCTCCCGGTCAAAAATTTGAATACTCAAATACAGGTTATTTTCTTTTAGCTTCTATCGTAGAGCGGGTATCGGGAATAACCTTTGATGAATTTATATCCAAAAATATTTTTGAACCACTTGGAATGGAACACTCCTTTGTGTACCATTATACTGAAGAAGAAAAGCCCTATCAACTTTGGGGTTACAAAAAAATTTACAGGGGAAGATATGCTAAAATTCCGGCGTTTTTAAATGATGGCGTAGTTGGTGATAAAAACATATTCTCTACTACTGAAGACCTATTTAAATGGCTGTTTGGATTAAACAACGGATTAATTCTAAAAAAAGAAACCTTAAGTCTTATGTTTACAAATGGAAAAACAAACTCAGGCATGCAAGCACCTTATGGAATGGGTTTTAGGCTTGAAGAGGATAAAGAGGGTGATAAGCTAATTTACCACAACGGAAGGTGGAATGGGTTTATGAATGCTTTAAAAATGTATCCTGAAAAAGACTTATGGATTATTATTCTAACGAATAACAATTTCAAGAATTTACCTAACATGGTTTTAAAAACCAAACAAGCTGTTACAGCAAAAACTTAAATGCCATAATTATTAGGCAAATAAGGAAAACCAAAATAGAAATCCTATTCATGCCGTGCATCATTTTTAAGTTGATGTTATCATCGCCCTCAGACTTTTTAAAAAGGGTGAAAATATTTAAGTAATAAAGTAGCCTTTTGAAAAACATATTTGTTTATTTACCCCAAAGTAACAACCAAATTTCCAAACATGTTTAAAAATCCTAAAGTAGCCTTAGTTATTGGCATTTTGTGTTTAGCCGTTTTTATGATAATTAATAAAGAAAAGCCCAAGGTAATATCTGAGCAGGAGGCAATTACAGGATTGTGGAACCTAATAGTAATGGAAGTAAAAGATGATAATGGAACCTATGTTCCATGGAATGGTGGCATGGGCGGAAAACTTTTATATGATGGCAATGGAAATGGTAGCCTTCATTTGTACACCAAAGATTATAAAAACTATGAGGTTGAATTTCCAAACTTCACAGATTCAATTCCACAGGAGGCCTTAAAGCACCTAACAAATAATTATTTCTACATGGCTAATTATAACATAGATACTGCAAAAAATGTAATTCACCATACAAGAATATCGCACAGCAATCCAAAAGATTGGGGTAAAACTGTAACCAGAAGATATTCTTTTATTGGAGATACCTTAGTGTTGGTGCCGGCAGAAGATGAAAATGCAAATTTGAGGTTAAAGTGGGTTAAAAATTAAACGTAAGCCTCATTTGACCTGAAAGTGAAGCATTCTTAAAACTGTTGAACTCCCTTTCAGGGTAATTAAAGGTTTTTGAGTTTTGAAACCTTCCGCCAATTAATACATCAATTCCAAAGCCTTTTAAAAATACCCATTGAAAACCCGTTTGTAGTTGTGAAATACTTCCCTCAGAAAAACTAGTTTTAACTTGATCTACAGCATTGTATGGACCAAACCTTTAATATCCCATTCTATAATTGGCTTCAACCAATGGACTAAATTTCCTATCCAGAAAATTATATCTAATAAAAGGCCCAACCTCAGCACCAAAACCATTAACATTCCAATTAACCATTGTGCCGAAGTCTATTCCTACCGAGGTTTTATTAAAAATATATTTACCGTATCTAATACCAGTCGAAAGAAAAGACTGGCCAAAACCACCGTTTAGCCCTACTAGGTTTTTTCCCTTTTCAAAATAATCAACCGATTTTTCATTTTTTTCTTGCGCAACAAGCAATAAAGGAAAGGCTATAAGTAGCAGAATTAGTTTTTTCTTGATTGGTTTGATTTGGATTTAAATTTAATAAATGTTATTAAAACCCTAAAACTCATCAAATATTATTCGGCTTAAAACATCAGGATAAATCTTGTGCTTTCCCTTAAATGATACTCTAGTAACATTTTCCGAAAGTTTTGCCAATAACGTTTCTTGTTTCTGTTGATTTTCAGTTGTGGCATATTCATCCTCATCACCCAAAGCATAAATTACATGAGTATTTTTAAGTTGCTCTTTTAAGTTAGGATAACTTACATCTTCAGGAAATGAACCTGCCCAAATAAAAAGCACCTTAGGTTGAGCTGACGTTCTTTCTAACCACCGCATAAGGGTTGCCGCCCCTTGCGAAAAGGCAAATACAACCAACTTAGATTGTGCTAAATTGTCAATTAAAAATTGCTGATAAACCGATTCTAAATATTTTATGTTATCAGAAATATCAGTAAGCCGTTCTTCTTTTGTCATCCAACTTGCACCTACCCTACCATAAGTTCCATTAAGGTAAAACCTATGCAGCCCTTCAGGAGCCAAAAAATAATGATTTGGTAAGTCTAGCGCCTCAAAAGGATTTATAAAATACTGACCTAACTGACCATAACCATGCAAACACAACCAATGATATTTTGTGTATTGATTAACTGTACCAACTTCGAAAAGCCTTGAAGTTTTTGAAATTTGAAAATCTAATTTTTGCATCTTAGGGCTTTAAGTTTCAAAAATGACAATTAATAAAGCATGAACCTAAGATTTAACGAAAAACCCTCAAAATCAGATAATTCAAAAACTAAACTTTTAATTCAATTACATGGTATTGGAAGTAATAAAGATGATTTATTCAGCTTTGCAAATGAACTACCCGCAAAATTTACAGTTTTAAGTGCTCAAGCTCCAATTCCTTATTTTGGAGGTTGGGCTTGGTATAACTTATACCCTGCTGCCAACGGATTTACATCTAATAACGTTGAAGCAAAACAATCGCTTATTGAAATAAACAAGTTCATAGATTTAGCCATAGAAAAATATAATGCAGATGAAAAAGTTGTTTTAATGGGGTTTAGCCAAGGTGCTATTTTAAGTTTGGCAACTGCCATAAACAATCCTAATAAAATTGAAAAAGTTGTAGCTATGAGTGGGTACCTAAATCCTGATTTTTTAGATCAGCCTATCGCAGATTTACCTTTTCCAATTTTTGCCACACATGGCACTGAAGATTCAGTAATCCCGATAGAGAAAGCAACAAGCTCTTACAAAGATTTACCACAACAAAATTTCAAATTTAAAAGTTATCCAATGCCACATGGCGTTTCTCCTGATTGTTTGAACGATGTTATTTCTTTTCTAAGCAATTAAACCTACATTCGTAACCTAACCATGTTGTTGCTATGAAAGATTTTTGGGACTCTCGCTACGGAGAGGAAAAAGAATTTGTTTACGGCAAGGAGCCTAACATATTCTTTGCTGACCAATTAGGAAATATTCCACCCGGAAAATTATTGTTACCCTGCGAAGGTGAAGGACGAAACGCTGTTTTTGCTGCTGCCTTAGGTTGGGAAGTTGATGCCATAGATTTTAGCGATGCTGCAAGAGAAAAAGCACTTGCCTTTGCTAAAGACTCAGGGGTAAACATGAAATACTACCTTGCAGAAATAGAAAGCTTTAAAGCTCCTTCTGAGTTTTATGATGCTGTTGGATTGGTTTACGCTCATTTCCATTCAGCAAAAAGAAAACAAATACATGCGCATCTTTTAAGTTTACTTAAACCGGGAGGTTGGGTAATTATGGAGGCTTTTTCAAAAAAGCAAATGCCATACAAGTCAGGAGGGCCAAAAGATGAAGAAATGCTTTATGACTTAAAAAGCATTAAAGAAGATTTTCAATCGCTCAAAAAAATTATTTTCCAAGAAATGATGATTGAGCTAGATGAAGGTGATTATCACCGAGGGAAAGCAATGGTAGTAAGGTTTGTGGGAAAAAAAATCATTTAATTTTTTAAATATTTCACCCTTATTCTATTTCTTTTTCTTTTAACGTATGATTGTATTACCCCTCTAATATCTTGGTCGTCGTACTCGGAATGAATTAAGGCCTTTGCATCATTTAATGATTTTATTTTCTGTTCTTTAGGCTTAAACCCATAACCTAAATATCTGCCTTTTTCAAAAAGTACAACCGATTCACTTTCGCCGTCTAATGTTTTTTCGGTAATGTAGTAGGTTTCTTCTTCTTGGTTAATATTTTCTATGGCTAAGTTTACCCTTAAATTATAGCTCTGAGAAGTTTCATTTTTTTGACATGTTAACCTGCATTTTGAGGTTGCAAAAAACTCATCGCATCCCCCCTCACCTTCTTGTAACCCTACCAATTTTGGGCATAAATCGTATTTAGCAACTAAATCGCTTAAATAATTTCTTGCTTGGTAGTTATACCTAAAGCTAATTAAGGGTTTATCGTGTTTGCCGGTTGTGCCTGAAGCTAGGCGTAAGTAATTGCCCTGATCGTGATAGGCATAAATTCCAAAATTTAAACTTATCGATTTTAAAGACCTATTGTAAGGAGGCCAATATTTTTTGATAGCATGTGTTTCTTCGATTAAGGCAATCATTTCATTTTCACAAGTCTTGTAATCTAAATCCCAAATTTGTTTGGTAAATCTATTTCTGCTAGCTGTATTTGTGTTTCCACTAAAATGCTCAGCTACCCTGTTTTTTAAGTTTTTTGCTTTGCCGATGTATAAAACCTTTCCCTTCCTGTCTTTAAAAAAATAAAGCCCCATAGATTCAGGCAATAAATCAAACTTTTTACGATCTAAATTGGGCGGAATTAATGATTCTCTTGTACGTTGATTTAGAAACTCTTCTATATGATTATCGGTATCTTTTTCTAGTAAAATTTTAAAGAGTTCTAGCGTAAAATCTGTATCACCTGCCGCCCTATGCCTGTTTTCAATTTTATAGCCTAATTGAGTCGCAATTTTGCCTAAGCTATAAGAATATAAGTTGGGCAAAATTTTTCTAGATAATCTAACAGTGCAAAGTTTTTTACGTTTAAAGGTTCTATCTATTTTTCTAAATTCACCTTTAATAAAGCCATAATCGAAATTTACGTTGTGGGCAACCACCACACAATCTTTGGTAATTTCATCAATTCTATCAGCCACTTCCTCAAAGGTTGGTGCATCTTTAACCATCTCGTTGGTAATGCCGGTAAGGCGAGTAATAAATGGGTTAATTATTCTCTGAGGATTTAATAAGGTATCAAAGCTATCAAGCAATTTTTTTCCGTCGTAAATGCGGATGGCTATTTCAGTCATTCTATGATACACAGGATTTCCGCCTGTAGTCTCAATGTCTAGTACAGCAAACTTTACAGATTTTTTATTCAATCTTAGAATTGATAGATACTTGCTCCAAATTTATGAGATAAAAAGAACTCATAAACCAAATAAACCAAAGCAAATACCACTAAAAAAATAATGACTTTGATAAACTTTTTATTCAAGGGGTAGAATTGAGCTTTAAAGTTAACTTTATTTCTTTAGGTTCAATTCTTTTTCACAATTGCAAAATTCTCCTCATCTATTTGAAGGTAGCCATAATCGTAACAAAACTTGTAGAAATTACCTGTTTTAGTGGTTAATGTATTTGTATGATAATCGAAATTAAATCCCAATTTATAGAGGTTCTCTCTTGTAGATTTCGATTTGCCATTTGGAGCTAAATCGGCTAAAATTTTTCGGTTTTTGCGTAAAATGTTATTGATATTGCGCATTTCATTGGTATAATCTTGCCTTTGACGGTTGTTATAGGCATTACGACAATAGTCTGAACAAAACTTTTTATCTACCCTACCCGATAAAACTGTTTCACACTCTAAACATTTTCTTTCCATATCAAAAACCTTAACTTTCTGTAAATGTACTATTTATCCGATTACAAACGGTTACAAACGACTTTTTATCGAAAGTAAACGAAAAACAACCGAATCGGGTTTGGTAGTCTATATTCCTTTGCCTCGTCGATTTGAAAATCTGAGCGCTCAAAAGATTGAATCGCGAAATTTTAAACTTTAATTATTAACGACTCGCTTCAGGCGAATTAAACTTTACAACTATGAAAAATTTAAGAAACACTGTAACATTAATTGGAAGATTAGGTGCAAATCCGGAAGTAAAAAACCTTGACGATAGCAAATCGGTAGCAAGGTTAAGCATAGCCACAGATGATAGCTATAAAAATGCGAAAGGTGAAAAGATATCAAGCACCCAATGGCATACTGTGGTGGCTTGGAACAGGCAGGCTAAATTTGCTGAAAAATACCTTCAAAAAGGAAGTAATGTGGCAATTGAAGGAAAATTAGTTCACAGAAACTATGAAACCAAAGACGGTGAAAAAAGATATATTACCGAAGTAGTAGCCAATGAATTCTTGATGTTGGGATAATATAACTTCAAGAAATAATTAAATGCCTCATCTATTTTTTAGGTGAGGCATTTTTATTAATATGTAATTTCAATATACCCTTCGGTTCTTACAGGACCTTTATAATCAGGATTAAACCGAGCGCCTTTTGCTGCAAATTGTGCTTTGGTATATAAATACTCGCTTGTGGTTGTGCTGCCAATACCACCTGGTTTAGCTGAAACAACATTACCATTTTGATTGATTACAATATCTACTACTACTGTACCTCTTTTGTTTGTTCCGTTTGATACTTTGGGAGCAGTTGTCATTTCGCGGTTTTTTGCTACATATTTCAAAGTGTATTCGCCACTTTTTATTGTTTTTACCTCTTTTTCATCCCTTACCAATTTTCCGTCGTATGGCACGTATTCATCAAAAAAAATAGAGCTTACTTCAATTAAACCAAACTCCTTCAACTCTCGGTTTATGGCAATTGAAAGAACATCATCTTGAATGGCCATAACCACACCACTAAGTTTTTTGCCATTTTTTAGTACTACTGTATGCTGTGCAAAGGATGAAAGACTAAACAAAATCATCCCAAATAAAAATGCATTTTTCATATTATTTGGTTTTGAAACAAACCTAAAACTCTAAGTTGGAGGGCTTTTGAGTTTTGTTTAGTAATTAATAACGATAAACTGTTAAATAAAAAAAGCCGCTCTATTTATTGTATATTATCCTTTTATTTCCATAAAATGGAAAAATAAGGGTGTTACTTTTTTAAAAATCTAGATATTACCTACCTTCTAAGTTGTAACGCTTGGTATTTCTGTAGTGGCTGTATCTAGCCTTTACCAGCATAATAAAATCATATTGAGAAAGGGATTGCATTGCCCTATCAGAAATTTGACAGAAGTCAATAAATTCATCAAACTCGTTTTTATTCAAAGAAATTATTTCAGCATCAACATATTTTTGGAATAATTCTTTTAGCACTTCTCGCCTTTTATCCTCTAAAATAATTTCGTATGCCCTTCTTTTTTGTTGCTCTCTTCTACTTAGTGCTTGGTATAAAAATGTTATTGGCGATTGCATAGCATCTATTCCACTGAGCATATATTCAGATCTATCAAACTCAAGTTGAGCAAGCTCTTCATGAATTTCTTTCAAGTCTCTTTCACCAAAAACAGTAACAGTATTTAAATCGAATTGAAGTTTGCTTAACAAAATGGTATCACGCAAAGTTGGGGCTGAATAACCTGCGGGTAGAAAGTACTTTTTGGTTTGGTAGCCGATAGCCCCAATTAAAATGGTATCATCAGCAGATAACTCTAAAGAGAAATTGCCTGAGGTGGTACCAAGTATAGATTGACCGGTGTTTTTATTTACAATTATTAAATTAGGAAAATCTGTAAATCCCTCTTTATCTACAATTGTAGCTGTTACCTTTACGTTTTGCTGCGCTGCAGAGCCAATTGCTACTCCCAACAAACCAATTAAAAAAATGAATCTTTTAAATTCAATCAAATTATTCGAGTTTAACTTAAATCAATCAAATTGTTGTTTGATTGACCTCTCCGAAAATAATGAAGCCCTCAAAAATATAGATACACACAACCTTGAACAATTACACGGCTTCATATTTAACAAAATACAACAAGAAGGTAAAAAGGCAGGCATTGGAGGATATTTAGAGCGCAGAAGTTTGTACCAAAAAAGTGAAGTTTTTAGGTCAGACAGCTCAAATTTCAGAAACATTCATTTAGGAGTGGATATTTGGTGCGCTGAAAACACGGCTATTTTACATGCCATTTGATGGTGAAATACACAGCTTTAAAAACAATAGTGCTTTTGGAGATTACGGACCAACAATAATTACCAAACATAAGCTACAAAATGAAACCTTCCATTTATTATTTGGTCATCTATCAACCTCCTCTTTAAGCCAATTAGCAGTTGGTAAGAAAATAAGCAAAGGTGATTTATTGGCAAAACTCGGCACTCCAAAAGAAAATGTTGGATGGCCGCCTCACCTCCATTTTCAGGTAATAATTGATATGGGTAATGCATTTGGAGATTATCCCGGAGTTTGTAGTGAAAAGGAACTAGATTTTTATCACAATAATTGTCCTAACCCACAGCTATTTTTACAAAAATTTTAATGCCATGAAAAAAACAGGAGGGTTTAACACAACATGTGTGCATGCCGGCACTGCAATGCAAGAGCACACCAAAGCAGCTAATACCCCAATAGTAGCCTCAACCGCTTACAGGTATTTAGATACTGAAATGAAATACCCTAGAATGTTTAACTTGGTAAATCAAAATGCATTAGCACAAAAGATTGCAGCATTAGAAAAGGCAGAAAGCGGGTTGGTTTTTGGTTCGGGGTTAGGAGCAATATCAGTTGTATTAATGGGGTTATTGCAACCGGGAGATGAACTTTTAATTCAATCAAACATATATGGTGGAACTTACATGTTTTTGGAATCTCAACTTAAAAAAATTGGTGTTTCAATAAAAATGTTTCCAACTCATCATGAGGTTGATATTTTGCCCTATATCACTCCAAAAACAAAGTTGATTTATATAGAAACTCCTGCCAATCCACTGTTAGATATTGTTGATATTGAACAAATTGCATGGGTAGCCAAAAATCAAAAAATTGTTTCGGTTATTGATAACACATTTGCTTCACCTTATTGCCAAACGCCAATTGAATTGGATGTAGATATCGTAATTCATTCAGGAACAAAATACTTGGCAGGGCATTCTGATTTAATTTTTGGAGCTATCGTTAGTTCTAATGAAATTATTGAAAGGCTTAGAAAAACAGCCATGGCCTACGGTAGTGTTTTAGATGCTAAAGCCGCTGCAGAGGCAGAAAAAAGTTTAAAAACACTTGGATTAAGAATGGGAAAGCAAGCCGAAAATGCCTTTGAGTTGGCCAAGCTTTTAAAAGACCATCCCAAAGTAGAAAAAGTATTCTATCCGGGGTTATCAGATCATCCGGGACACGATGTAGCTAAAAAACAAATGAAGGCTTTTGGCGCAATGGTTTCTTTTCAATTAAACAAGGAAATTGATGCAATTGAGGTTCAGCGAAATTTAGAATTAATAATGCCCTCTGTAAGTTTAGGAGGTATAGAGTCTTTAATTTGCTCACCGCATTTAACCTCCCACAAATTTGTGCCTGAAAACGAGCGGTTAAAAATGGGAATTACCAATCAGACATTGCGCTTTTCGGTTGGTATTGAAGAAGTTGAAGACCTCATGGCAGACCTTGACCATGCTATTTTAAGAGCATAAAGTATTTGCAGCCCATGTAGCAGGCATTAGCTCGGGCTTGGCTTTGGCTTTAAATCCAACCGACTCAGCATAACCTTTGGCAGCCTTATAAACTTTGGATGATGGGAAATTTTCATCGGTATTGTAATCCATATTGATAAAATGAATGGGGAAGTTTACATTTTCCTTTAGGTACAGCCCAACCTCTACGCTCATTTCAATTTCTTTCCAAAGTCGGCTCCATTGATCTTGCACCTTTGGCATCTTTTGTTTAATGTAAAAAACATTTGCCCCATTTCCGGGATACCAAACCACTAAAGTGGTAGCATAAATAGTTTTACCTCCAATATTTTGGCTATCTGTACCTAAGTGTATTTCTAAGGCACCTTTGTAATTGTTCAATTGTTTAGCAATGCGAGCAAGGTTAACCGGTTGGCCTGTTCCGAATTTTTTGAACTCAAATTGCATAATTTAACAACATAAAAGTTTTTAGGAAGTTCAAAAAAAAAGCGGAAGAATTCAATTTGAACATCTTCCGCTTTCAAACCCTCTGCAACCGTAGCTGCAAAAAGCCGTTAAGAATTTTCTCTCAAAACAAAGCCTTATTTCATGCTTTAAGCACTGTTTTAACAAGTTGCAACCGTAGTTACAATTAACCACTTGCGCGGTTAAGGCCTCCCCCATAGTTTAGCCCAAATTAAAACCGACTTACGCCTAGTTTATAAAAACCTTAGGTAAAATAAATTCAGCAAAAACCTTTTCAAATTTTTACCTAACTCAATTAAATTTTTGTGGAAAACCATTTCAATTACCCAAGGGTAATCTTTCATTTAATTAAGGGTTTTAACTTACCTTAATGCTTTGCTATTCAGCTTTTTCAGAGAACGATTGCTTAACTGTTATCAAATATAGAAGTAAATTAGATTTTGTCAAGTTTTTGAGGCTCAAAGAAATAAACCGACTTTAAACAGCACTTATCAACAATTGTTAACAACCAAAAAAATCAAATCACATTAGATTAAGCTGCGGCATCCGTAATTTTTCTAATATTTGGAAGCACATGAAACATTACCTAATCTCTTTAAACGAACAAATAGTTTAAGTGCTGAAGCATTAAAAGAGATGCTAAACTTAGAGCAACAAAGATTTAACGATTTGTTAAGAGAGAATGTAGCTGAGCAATTTACTGTATCGAAAGACTTCGATAAAATATGGCTTCATGTAAAGGCAGAAAACAAACACCAAGTTATTGAGATACTAAGTACACTGCCTGTTTGCAACCAAATGTTATATGAAATTGACGAGATCTTTTGGTAGAGGTTACAAAAACTTAACCTTGCTTTAACAGCACTTTGCCCCATTTTTGCCCTTGATAAGCGCTTAAAACTTAATGGTTCAAAAGTCACCAAGGCAAACCAATATTCAATACCTCCGAGAGCAGATATTCAGATTTTTTGATCTTATTGTTAGTGAGCGTACTTTCTTGCTTTTTATAGCGGCTTTATTTTTTGTTGCCGGATTAGTTTCTCCCTACCCTCAAATTGCTATGTGGTTTGGTTTTGCAGTAGCAGGCTACTCTGCAGTTGCAAATGATTCAATACAAACTATCGGAACTTTCATTGTTTCTAATCAAGATAAAAAATGGTGGTATTTATGGATTTACATTAGCATAATTTTTCTTGTTACTGTAGGTTATTCGTGGTATGTGTACGATGGCGATGTTAGCCACCAAAGGTTGCTTAGTAAAGGTTTTAGTGAGGCTCCAACCACATTTAGTGTGCTTCAGCTTTCAGCACCAATTTTCTTAATAATTCTAACCCGATTAAGAATGCCTGTGAGCACTACCTTTTTGCTGCTCAATGTATTTTCATCGAGTGGAGAGGCAATTGGTGGAGTAATAGGAAAGAGCTTATCTGGCTATGGTATTGCCTTTATTTCATCTATTGTATTCTTTAGCCTTGTTAAAAAATATGGGAAGTTTATTTTTAAAGGTAAACCTCACCCCTCTTGGACTTATATACAATGGCTTACCTCCGGATTGCTTTGGAGTGTATGGGTAATGCAAGATGCTGCCAACATTGCAATTTTTCTACCACGGAGTTTAAGCTTTTGGCAGTTTTTAGCTTTTGCGCTTTTTATTGTGCTTGGACTAGGTTTTCTATTTTACCTAAAAGGAGATAGAATACAGAAAATTGTAGATGAAAAAACAGAAATAAAAGATGTTCGCGCTGCTACTCTAGTTGATTTTGTTTACGCTATTATTCTTTGGTATTTTAAAATCGTAAACAATATTCCGATGAGTACCACTTGGGTGTTTTTAGGTTTATTAGGAGGCAGGGAGCTAGCCATGAGTCTCCAAGCCAAAGGACAACAAGTATTAAAGCTAAGGGTTGCCGCTTTAATGATTTTTAAGGATGTTGCATTTGCCGCCATTGGCCTTTTGGTTTCATTGGTTTTGGCAATCTCCATCAACGAAACCATTAAGGCCAAGCTAATTGAGTATTTCTTTAATTAAATAGCGGTTGCATTTCTTCAGAGTTTTTAAAATAAAATTTTGTTTCCGCTAGAAACTCTGAAGCCTTTTCAGTTTCATCATTAGATTTTAAAAATTCGAGTTGGGCTTTAAACGATTTTGCTGTTAATTCATCTAGATTGGTTTCATAATCAAAATTTGCACCTTGCTTTTGCAATTGCTCTGCAGCTAATTTTATAT
>JAAZVO010000173.1 GCA_018623405.1 Crocinitomicaceae bacterium | reverse complement strand
CAACTAACAACTTCATTTTTTCATCTAAACTGTTGAAATTTAAATTGATATCAATAGGTTTTAAAATTTCAAGATTTTCTAGAAAAACCTTTCCCAAAAATGTGGGGTTGAATACCTTTAAGTTTAAGTTGAAATCTTCTACTGCCTTAGGCTTTTTTATTGGCTTATTAGTTAAGTATGGTAATGCGGTAAAAATTTCATACTCAAAATGCTCTTTCAATTTTAAAAAGTCAATATTACCTGACAGGTTACCTTCAAGGTTATCTGAGGTTATGGTATAAACTGAGGTGGTATCAAACTGCTGCGCTGTTAAGTACAAGCTTTTAAGATTCTGTCTATCATCACCAACTAAATAATTTACATTGCCAAAAGTTGCTTTACCTTGTAAATGATTGAGGTCGTTACCAATTAAGTCGATTAAAAAAGTACCCGAAAGAATATGTTCTCTTTCATCTTCTATAAAGTTTAGCTTAGTGAGGTTTGCCTTAGTAATAGCAGAAGTAAACAAGTACCTGTTTGGGGTTTGATTTAAATCTACACTCCCATTAAAAATTAGGGTTAGGTTTTCATCATAAATACTCAAAATTCCTTTGAAAGACTTGTTTTCAACAACACCATCTACTTTTAAATCTTTGTAATTATAGCCTTGGTAATTAATAAACGGAAAGTTTGAATTGATGTCTAATCCAATGTTTTCATCATCAAAATGCCCCTCTATCTCCCCTTTTAATGCCAAGGCATTTAGTCCTACGTTTTTAGGAAGCAAAGCGCCTAACTCAAGTCCAATGCTATAAAAATCACCTTTAAACTCACCTTCTCCTTTTTCGTTGAGTTTAAGGTTAGCATCTGCCTTAAGGTTGCCTATTTCAGTGTTAAACTCCCCCTCCAGAAAAAGGTCTTCCAAAAAACCATCTATAAAACCATTAAAATCAACTAAACCGAGAGCTAGCAAGTCTTCCGGGAATTTTACATTAGGTGAAAATGTTTGTAAAAGTTCCTCAAAATCATGAGGATAAAAATCTAAATCTTTAACATGGGCATCAAAAAAGGTATGATAAATATTAGGTAACCCTTTTAATTTGAAATCTAGATGAAAGTGGCTGTGTTTACCAAACCAAAAAAGAAGATCTTCGGTTACCAAATTATTTACTGTACCATGCACATTACCTTGAATTTTTGCAAGTTGATTCTTTTGGTAAAAAACACTTGCGAAATACCCTAAATCTTGAATATTTAGTTGGGAGCCTTCTTTTAAATCAATAGAAAAAGGAACATATTTTACAAAGTTTTGGTAGTTTACCCATTCATTGTGCATCAATTTAATATTACCGTTAAGGTTTGAATTTGGAGTATTGAGCATAAAATTTCGCAACACCACATGGTTGTTTGAAAGAAATAATTCACCGCTGAGTTGGTCTAATTGAAATCCACTTTTTTCTGCTAAATCAATGCCTTCAATTTTTGCATGCAATATGCTATTTGCATAGTTTAAATTTGCTATTGATGCATTGCCTATCAATCCTAAATGGCTCCAATCAATTACGGTATCTTGAGGTAATTTATCTTGTACATCGTACTTAAACCTTACGTTATTTAGTTTAATTACTCCTGCTGTAAAGGTTGGTGTTACAGCTGATGAGGTATCGGAAGTTTTAAAATTTTGTAATACAAAACCTAAGTTGGTAAGTGAATCGCCCTGATATTGGATAAGGTTAAAAACTACATCGCTTAAATAAAGATGTCTAAAATCAAAAGCTTCAAAGTTCTGATCTAAGCTTATAAGGTAAGTTTGAAGCTTTGAGGCAAAAAGTAAAGTATCCTGTTTATGGTCTAATACCAAAACCTTTTGAAGCCTCAAATCGAAAGGAAATTGCAAGTCAACTTCGCCAATTGAGGCGTCTAAATCAAATTCATCTTTTAAATAGTTGGTAGCTAGTTGGGTAAGATAAGTTTGAACCGATGCTAATCTAATTAGTTGGCTTGCTCCCAATGTTAGCAATAGCAAAAACAGGAGGGTAAATAGAAATATCCGAAGTGCTTTTTTGATAATTTCGTGTTTGTTTTTGCCGTTCAAAATTCAAAATTAATCGCTTTGAGCAAATCCCCCATTATTCTTGCAATAGAATCGTCATGTGATGATACCTCTGCTGCAGTTTTAAAAGGAAAACTTGTATGCTCAAACCTTATTGCAAATCAGGCTGTACACGAGCAATATGGTGGTGTTGTACCCGAATTGGCAAGTCGTGCCCATCAGGCAAATATTGTACCTGTGGTTCAAACAGCGCTAAAAAAAGCGAATGTTGAGTTAAAAGATGTTGAGGCTATTGCATTTACTAAAGGTCCGGGATTATTAGGTTCTTTATTGGTAGGTACTTCATTTGCCAAAGGTTTAGCTTGGGGATTAAATGCTAAATTGATTGAGGTAAACCACATGCAAGCTCATATTTTGGCGCATTTTATTTCTAATGAACATAACCATTACCCCAATTTTCCTTTTATATGTTTAACAGTATCAGGTGGACACACGCAGTTGGTTTTGGTAAAAGGTCCAACGGCATTCGAAATAATTGGGCAAACCATAGATGATGCTATAGGAGAAGCCTTTGATAAAACAGCAAAACTGTTGAATTTGCCTTATCCCGGTGGACCTTTGATTGATAAGATGACAAAACAAGGAAATCCGAATGCATTTAAATTTCCTAAACCTCAAGTTGGAGAGTTTGAATTTAGTTTTAGCGGAATAAAAACTTCGGTGCTTTATTTTTTAAGAGATGCTTTAAAAAGTGAGCCTGACTTTATAAAACTGCATCTTCATGATATTTGTGCTTCAATACAAAAAACTTTAGTTGATATTGTTATTGAAAAGTTAGAAAAAGCAGAAAAAAAATATAAAACAGGCCACCTAGCAATTGCGGGTGGTGTTTCTGCAAATAGCGAGTTAAGAGATAGGCTGCAGAAATTAGGTAGTAAGTTAAATGCAAAAACCTACATTCCTCCATTTGAATATTGCACCGATAACGCAGCAATGATTGGTATTGCAGGCTATTTTTTATATGAAGCTAACCAATTTGCTAACCTATCTGTAGCACCAAAAGCAAGACTTGCGCTTTGAGATTAGCTATTATTTTACTTTTTTCATTTTCTACCTTGTATTGTACGGGGCAGTTTAAACCTGTTCCTAAATTCAATAAAGATTCATTGGAGGCGGCAGCCAAACAATCCAAATTAAATATTCTTAAAACAAACCCATTAAGTATTTTAACCGGCCCCGCCCTTGCTACATTTTTTATTGCAGGTGAAGCTAAAGCCCTTGGAGAGTTTCAAGTAGGAAAAAACTCGAGTGTAGAAATAGGTGCCTCATATTTGTTTAAAAGCCCATTATTTGATGAAGCTGTTGACAGTACAACAAACCCTGATTTTTTTGTGGTTCAAGGATATAGAATTCAAGCAGGATATCGCATTTATGTATTTAATAAGGCTCTGCATTCACTAGGCTTTAAAAGTATTCCAAGCGGTATAACAGGATTTTATCTTGGTCCACACGCATCATTTGCATCAATAAAAATTTCAGATCGATTTGCAAATCAATTTAACAACTACTACTTAATACAGTTAATGGATTTTACTTTAGATGGAGGTTTACAAATGAAAGCAGATAGATTTATTGTTGACCTCTATTTCGGATTAGGCTATAAAGACAACGACTTTTTATTGGTAACACCAACTGGCACGCGTGCCGTTCCCCAAGCTCCCGAGTTAGATATTTTTTACAACAATCCGGTAAAAATGAGGATAGGTTTTAACCTTGGTTATACCTTTTAACTATTTTAAATATATCTAGATTAACTCACTAAATTTACACCCCTTTTTCAAATCCTGTGAACGTAGCCCATCTCCTTAAAGATTCTTTATTTCAGCAATTATCTTCCTTAACTGAAAAGCATGGCTTTAAGGCATTTTTAATAGGTGGATATGTTAGAGACTTACTCTTAAACCGAACGTCAAAAGATATTGATATTGTTGTTGAAGGAAGCGGGATAGCTTTTGCAGAAAAAGTATCAAAAGCACTTAAGGCATCAGAGGTAAAGGTTTTTAAAAACTTTGGTACCGCAATGGTAAAAACCACAAAATGGGAAATTGAATTTGTTGGGGCAAGGAAAGAATCTTACAGCAGGAACTCTAGAAAACCTATAGTGGAAGATGGCACTTTAGAGGATGACCAAAAACGTAGAGATTTTACCATAAACGCTCTTTCTATTGATTTGAGTAAATCTAATTTTGGTGAAATTCACGATCCTTTCAACGGGATTCAAGATTTAAAAAATCAATTAATTAAAACTCCCTTAGAGCCTCAAATTACCTATAGCGATGATCCTTTAAGAATGTTAAGGGCAATAAGGTTTGCCTCGCAACTAAACTTTAAAATAGAAAAGGAAAGCTTTGAAGCTATTAAGCAACAAAAACAGCGTTTAAAAATTATTTCGGAAGAGAGAATAGCAGAAGAATTAAACAAAATCTTGTCGTCTCCCAAACCTTCAGTTGGTTTCAAATTGCTTTTTGAAACAGGTTTACTTGACCTTATTCTGCCTGAGTTAACTGCGCTGCAAGGTGTTGAAGAAAAGGGAAACCAAGCTCATAAAGACAATTTTTTTCATACTATCCAAGTGGTAGATCAATTAGCAGAAAAAAGCGATAACCTATGGTTAAGATGGTCTGCACTCCTTCACGATGTTGGTAAAGCACCTTCCAAAAAATTTGTTGAAGGCATAGGTTGGACCTTCCATAACCATGAATTTATAGGTTCTAAAATGGTTCCTAAAATCTTTAGGAGATTGAAGCTGCCGCTTGATGCCAAAATGAAATTCGTGCAAAAAATTGTAAAACTTAGCGCACGGCCTGTGGCACTTACCAAAAATGTATCGGATAGTGCAATAAGACGTCTTCTGGTTGAGGCGGGTGATGATATAGACGAACTAATGATAATGTGCGAAAACGACATTACTTCTAAAAACAAACAAAAAGTTGCGCGCTATAAAAATTCGTTTGCTCAAGTTAGAAAAAAGTTAAAAGCCATTGAAGAAAAAGACCACTTGCGCAATTTTCAGCCCCCCATTAGCGGTAACCTCATCATAAATACTTTTGGTATTAAACCCGGAAAAGAAATTGGCTTAATAAAAGACCACATAAAAGAGGCTATTTTAGATGGCAAAATTTCTAACAATTATCAAGAAGCCTATCAACTAATGGTAGAAAAGGGAGAAGAACTAGGATTATCTGTTGTAAACCACTAAAAATGAAGGGAATTAAATTTAGAGTAGTTTTAGATTTTGAAGAGGATGTTTTTAGAGACATCTTAATGCCTGAAGATGCAAATTTTGAGGCACTTCATGCTGAAATATTGCGGTCTTTTGGATACCCTGATAACCAAATGGCATCGTTTTACATGAGTAACGAGCAATGGGATAAAGGCGAGGAAATTCCCTTGTTTGATATGAACGAGGAGTTTGGACCTGAGGCTTTACCTACAATGAAAGAGGTTTTGCTAGCTCAAAAAATTGAAGAAAAAGGTCAGCGTTTAGTTTATGTTTACGACTTTATGTTAATGTGGTGCTTCTTTGTGGAAGTTATAGGTTTTGAAGAAACAACTGAAAACTTGCCCTTGGTAACTACAATTTTTGGCTCTGCCCCCGATCCTAATAGCAAAGAATCCGACTTTATGTTTGAAACAGAGTCTTCACCAAGTAGCAACACTAATCTAAATGGTGATGATGAAGAAAATGACGAAGATGATGATATTTTCAGTGATTTTGAAGATAGCTTTGATGAGGACGATTTAAGATGACCTCTTCCAATAAAAAAGTAGTTGTAATTACAGGACCTACCGCAGTAGGAAAAACCATGGTGGCCATAAAGGTTG
>JAAZVO010000172.1 GCA_018623405.1 Crocinitomicaceae bacterium | reverse complement strand
TTTATCGGCAAAGCTATTGGAAGTTGCATCGATTTCAGAAAAATCTCTTTCCCATTTTTTATTACGAATATTTATAACTCCATCCCAAGTAAAAATTTGCCCATTTCTGCCATTTCGAGTAGGCATCACACAATCAAACATATCAACCCCTAACGCAATACACTCCAAAATATTCCAAGGGGTTCCAACTCCCATCAGGTAACGAGGTTTTTCTTTGGGTAAAATATTGCAAACCAATTCGGTGTGTTTATACATGTCTTCTGCAGGCTCGCCTACAGAAAGTCCACCAATTGCATTTCCTTCACAGTTTTTTTCGGCAACAAATTCTGATGAAGCCTTTCTTAGGTCTTCAAAAGTGCTTCCTTGTACAATTGGAAATAACATTTGATTATAACCGTATTTTGGTTCATTTTCGGTTAAATAATTTATACACCTATCTAACCACCTATGTGTAAGATTCATGGAGTCTTTAGCATATTGATATGTTGATGGATAAGGTGGACACTCATCAAATGCCATTATAATATCAGCACCTATAAATCTTTGTATTTCCATTGACCTTTCAGGCGAGAACATATGTTTAGAGCCATCAATGTGCGAAGCAAACTTGGCGCCCTCTTCAGTTATTTTTCTATTATCGGCTAAAGAGAAAACTTGATAACCACCACTATCTGTCAATATGGGTTTTTCCCAATTCATAAACTTATGTAGGCCTCCAAATTCATGAAGTAAATCAGTTCCGGGTCTTAAATATAGATGGTAGGTATTGCCAAGAATTATTTTTGCTTTAACCTCATTTATTAAATCCCTATGGTAAACCCCCTTTACTGAGCCAACGGTACCAACAGGCATGAAGATAGGCGTTGGTATTTCTCCATGTGGGGTATTTAATACTCCTGTTCTAGCGTTTGAATGTGGGTCTTTCTGCAAAATATCAAACATGAAAGATAAATTTCGGCAAAGGTGAGGTTAAAAACTTAATGTGGGAAATTGGTTGATAAAACACTTTAATTAAATTCTAAAGGCCATTATTTATCAGCTATTATTGAGCACAGTGTATTTAGCGGGTCAACCATATTTTGTAGTATTTATTGGGGTAATTAGCTTCTTGTTGATTTTCAAAATTTTATGGTATGGTAGGCTTTGGCTAAGATTAAGAAACCAAACCAAACCAAACGATAAAAATCTACCTCCTATTTCAATAATTGTGGCAGCCCGTAACGAAGCAGAAAACCTTATGGAATTAATTCCTGCAATTTTTCAGCAAGATTATCCTGAATTCGAAGTAGTGGTAGTTGATGATTGCTCTTATGATAACACCCAAGATGTTCTTATTGCGTTGGAATCAAGATATCCTAAGCTAAAAAAAACTTTTGTTAAAGAGAGTAACAAGTTTCAAGGAGGGAAAAAGTTTGCCTTAACCATAGCAATTAAATCTGCCAATTACGAGCATTTAGTATTCACAGATGCGGATTGTAGACCAAGTTCAACCAATTGGTTAAAACACTTTGGGAGGTCTTTTTCGAAAGGAAATAATTTGGTAATTGGATATGGTGGATTTTATCCCCAAAAAAGCTTAGTAAATATTCTTGTTAGAACAGATACTTTACAAATAGCTTTAGATTATTTTGCCGCCATTGTTTGGAGGATGCCCTACATGGCAGTAGGTAGAAATTTTGGTTACACTAAAAGCCTCTTTTTTAAACATAAAGGTTTTGCAAAGCACGCTCACCTAAAATCTGGAGACGATGATTTATTCGTAAATCAAGTAGCAAAAGACGCTAAAACCGATTTTATTTTAGCAAAGGAGGCGATAACACTTTCAAAATCAGAAACTTCTTTTTCTGCATGGTTCAATCAAAAGAAAAGACATGTTTCCACATTCAAATTTTATCCGCTTTCCAAAAAGACATTATTAAGTTTTTTGCTATTCAGCAGATTACTGATTTATATCAGTTTTGCCTTTATGGAGGTGCTTTTTCCAACTTATGCCCTTACTTTTATACCAATATTTATTGGTTTGTGGATGGTTAGAATGATATTGAGTTATCTCCCTGCCAAAAGCATGACTAATTTGACTGTTTTTTGGCGTTGGCCATTGTTAGAACCTTTAGTATTAATGTTACAACTTGTTTTTCCAGTGTTAAAACAATTTGATAAGGAAATATCTTGGAAGCATTAGAGCATTTAAGTGATAAAGGAAAGGAAGACTATAAGCTTATACAAAAGGCTTTAGCAGGAGATGAGCATGCCTATGCCGATATTATGGATAGGTACAAAAGGCCTGTGCACTATATGCTGTTAAAAATGTTTGGTAATGCAGATGATGCTGATGATTTAACCATGGAGTCATTTGCGAAGGCATTTAAAAACTTAGATTCTTATCAACCTACATTTGCCTTTAGCACATGGTTTTTTAAAATTGCCACTAATAGTGCTATCGATTTTTTGAGAAAAAAAAGAGCTAATCTTATTTCTATAGATCAGCCGTTTTCTGATGATGAGGGAAGTAATTATTATGCTGAAATAAAGTCAGAATCAAAAGACCCTGAAAAACTCACAATTCTTCATCAAAAACAAGATATTGTGCATAAGGTGGTAAATATGATTACCCAAAAATATAGGAAATTAATTGAGCTTAGATATTTTAAAGAGTTTTCGTATGAAGAAATATCGAAGGAGTTAAATATTCCTGTTGGGACTGTAAAAGCAAGGTTATTCAGAGCTAAGGCATTATTACAACATATTTTGTTGAACAATAAAGATAAGTTCTAATGTCAGACGAGCAGTTGCTAAAAAAGTATTTTCCTGAAATTGCTTCAGTTAAAAAGCAAAAGCTATTGGAGTTGAAAACTCTATATGAATTATGGAATGCAAAAATCAACGTAGTTTCAAGAAAAGATTTCGATCAATTTTTTGAGCGTCATGTGTTACACTCGCTTTCAATTGCGAAATTCAACACTTTTAAACCTCACCAAAAGGTTTTAGATATAGGTACAGGTGGTGGTTTTCCAGGAATTCCACTCGCCATATTGTTTCCTGAAACGGATTTTATTTTGGTTGACTCAATTGGCAAAAAAATAAAAATAGTTTCAGAAATAGCCACCGCCCTTGAACTTAAAAATGTTAAAGCGGTTAATGCTAGGGTAGAAGATATATCTAAAAAGTTTCATTATGTTACCAATAGAGCAGTGGCTCCATTAGCTAAACTACTTTTATGGACTAAAGGAAAATACCTTCCTGGAGCAAAACTAATTTCTTTAAAAGGTGGTGATTTAACAGAAGAAATTAAGGAATGTAAAAAACTTGTTAATGTACATGCCTTAAACAAAGTATTTGAGGAGCAATTCTTCGAAACAAAAAAAGTAGTTGAAATTAACTTTTAACTTGTTTGTTGTAGTTCTGCGAGACTTTTAAAAACCCCTTCATTTTTTGAAATCAGCTGCTCGTAAGTTCCTTCTTCTATTAACTTACCTTTTTCTATCACCATTATTTTATCTGCATTTTTAATAGTGCTTAACCTGTGAGCAATTATTATAGAGGTTCGGTTTTGCATAAGTTTCTCTAAAGCATCTTGCACTAACTTTTCTGATTTTGAATCTAGTGCACTTGTAGCTTCATCTAAAATTAAAATTTTCGGATTTCTGAGTACCGCCCGAGCAATAGCAATTCTTTGTTTCTGTCCGCCCGAAAGTTGTACTCCTCGTTCGCCAACTAACGTTTTAAAACCATTTGGGAAATCTTTAATAAACTCCATTGCATTTGCCTCTTTTGCTGCATTAATTATTTCATTTTCAGAAGCATTTGGGTTACCATATTTAATGTTGTCTTCTATGGTTCCACCAAATAACATTACCTCTTGAGGTACTATAGCCATTTGCTTTCTTAAACCTTTAAGCGGAAAAGAGTTTATTGGTTCATTGTCTATTTTTATTTCTCCATTATTGATGTTATAAAACTTTAATATTAAAGAGATAATGGTAGATTTTCCTGCCCCGGAGGAACCAACAAAAGCAACCTTTTTGCCACTTGAAATATGAAAATTTAAATTATCTAAAACTTTAATGTCTTTTCTAGAAGGATAAGCAAAGGTTACATTCTCAAAACTTATTTCTCCATTTATTGCAATGGACTCAACCTTATTATCACTTAAATACTCAGGTTTTTCACCTAATAGCTCTAATAATTGTTCTGAGGCTCCTGTTGCTTTAACAATTTGAGCATAAACATCAGCCACGCCACCAAAAGATGCCCCAACAAAAACAGTGTATAAAACAAAGGAGAATAGGTCTCCTTGAGAAATTACACCTTCAGATTTCAAAATTAAACCGTACCAAACCACACCTACAATAGCGCCAAATAACCCGAAAATTATGAATGATACAAATCCACCTCTGAAAAGTGCATTTTTAAGAGAAATAGAAACAATTTCGTTTACTTTTTGGGTATATCTGCTTAGCTCGAATAATTCATTTGTAAAGCTTTTTACATTTTGTACACCCTGCAATGTTTCTTCAACTATGGTGTTGGAGTCTGCAATAACAGCCTGCGTTTTTTTTGAGTATCGCTGAATAAACCTTCCGAAAATTATGGCTATTAGCGCAATAACAGGAACCACAGCCAACATAAAAAGGGTTAGCTTAATTGAAATGGTTGAGAGCATAAAAACCCCACCCGAAATGGTAATTATTTGCCTTAAAAACTCAGCAATTGAGGTTGTGAATGTGCTTTGAAGAAGTGCAATATCAGATGTTAGTCTAGAGCTAATTTCGCCCACCCTTCTTTCATTAAAAAACTTTAAAGGAAGATGAATTAGATTTTCATAGGTAGCTTTTCTAAGCTTTGCGAGTCCTTTTTGAGTAACAATTTCGAATAAATAAATTCTAAAGAAAGAGAAAACTGCATTGGCTAAAAATATTCCCAACAGTATTAAAGCAAGTTCCCCAATTCTATCTTGATTGTTGGCGTCGATTAAATCGCCAAGTAAATATGGAAAGGCTAATGTAGCAGCGCTTGATAAAAACAAAAAAATTAATCCTATAAAGAAAATCCATTTGTAAGGCGCAAAAAACCTCAGTAATTGGAGAAATTTCTTGAGGCTTTCCCTCTTTAGTTTTGGCAATTTTTTACTCATAATGCTAGTGCAAGTATAATTTTAATCAAAATTGGGCAAAATTGTTTGGTGTGATGAAAAAGAAAGTTATTTTTGCACGCTCAAATTTGAACAGGAAATCTAAGAAAGATGAAAAGAACATTTCAACCTTCGAACAGGAAAAGAAGAAATAAGCACGGCTTTAGATCTAGAATGGCTTCAAAAAACGGAAGAAAGGTTTTAGCCTCTAGAAGAGCAAAAGGAAGAAAAAGATTATCTGTTTCAGATTCAATCAAAAGAAAAGGAAGTACTTTTTAATAAAGTAGTTTATGCAATACTTAGAACCCCTTTCATAGTTGGAAGGGGTTTTTTATTGCCATATTTTTTGAAACTCAGGCTTTAACAATTCCTTAAAAAGATTGTGACCAAGAGGCAAAACCTTAACATTTACCCTGTCACCGTAAAAATGGGTTAGTCTTTTTTGATAAATATCTTTTATGGCTACATCAAATTTTCCAAGAAATACAAAAACCTCAGTATCGACTTTGGATAAATTTTTTGCAATAATTTCATGATTGGGTTTTATTTCTCTAAAGGTTTGCCAAACCCAATAAATTTTTTCTCTTTTTTCTTTGGAGCTAATGTTATGCTCTACAAATCGCTTTAGAGTTGGCTTTGTAACCTTTAGGGTAGTAGTAATTTTTAGCATTTGAGGAATACCAAAACTTGACCTTCCAAACCATTTCGATAAAACCTTACCTGTTTGGGTATTTGTCATTAGCTTATACCAAGGGTTAATTACAATTCCGTCAGGAGCTAAAAAAACAGCTTTGTTTATTCTT
>JAAZVO010000010.1 GCA_018623405.1 Crocinitomicaceae bacterium | reverse complement strand
TTGGCTACTTTACCTTACGTTACCGATGTTCAATCGCCTACAAGAATAAAGATGCCAATTGTAGGTCCATTTGGGTTAATTGAAGTACCCTACATTCACCTTAGCAAGCCCGAATTATTCCCTAAAGATTCAATAAGAATATTTCAATCTGAAGAAATGGTGGGGAGCTTTTTCTCCAGTGATGCCAAGGCTATTTCTATTCTAATTAATACAAAAAATAGAATGACCAAAATTCAATCTGATGAGTTAGCTATTGGATTGATTAAAGTATTAAAGAAATTTAAATTCGAAGAAGTTCATACCGCAGGAAGAATGACCGGGCAGCTTTACTACATAAGTAAAATGCAATTTGAGTTGGCCCTTTTTATTTCAATTTCATTGATAATACTTGTGGTATTTCTTTGGATTTCATTTAGATCTACTTGGGGAATTTGGGTGCCAATAGTAGTGGTGCTATTAACAGGCTTGTTTTTGCTCGCATTTATGGCACTTACAGGTAAAGATATAGATGTAATGACTGCTATTTTACCTACAATTTTGTTTGTTGTTGGTATTTCAGATATCGTACATATTATTTCAAGGTATTTGGAAGAATTGCGAAACGGAAAATCAAAAACCAAAGCGCTTAAGGTAACCTTTAGAGAAATTGGTTTAGCTACCTTTTTAACTTCTTTTACTACAGGAGTTGGTTTTATAACCTTACTCACGGTATCAATTACGCCGGTTCAAGAGTTTGGGGTGTATACAGCCATAGGGGTTTTTATTGCTTTCTTCTTGGCCTTTACGCTTTTGCCGGCCATATTAATGCTTCATAAAAAACCTGAAATTGCTGATAAAAAAGCCTCAAAATTATTTTGGTACCCTAAAATGCATTGGGGCTTTGGTTTTGTACTAAAAAACCGAAAAGCCATTTTAATTGGATCTTTTGTTGTAATTGCTATTTCATTGTTAGGAATTAGTATGATTAAGGTAGATAACTATCTGTTAGAAGACCTTAGTGATAACGATCCTCATAAGTTAGATTTTGTATTTTTTGAAAAAAAGTTTGCCGGCGTTAGACCTTTTGAATTGGCGGTAGATTTTAAGGATACTACTGCTTCAATTTATTCTCTTGAGAATCTTGCCACACTTGATAAGGTAAATAATTACCTTAAATCCGAATATGGAGCAGGGTTTTTAATCTCGTATTTAAATTTTGTAAAATCTGCTAATAAAGCTACTAATGGAGGTAAACCTGAATTTTATAAAATTCCGGAAACACAAAAGGAATTAAAAAGGTTATTGCCGATTCTTAATAGAATCGAGAAATCAAACCAACTTAAAACTCTTGTTGATTTGCAAAAACACCAAATTAGGTTTACAGGAAAAATGGAGGACTTTGGCGGTAGAAAAATAAAAACGCTAAATAAAGATTTTTACGCATTCTTAGAAAATGAACAACTAAACAAAAACTTTGATTTTACCTTAACGGGAACTGCCCTTTTAATTGATAAAAACAACGAAACGCTAGCAAGAGACATGATGTTAGGTTTATTAATTGCCTTTTTAGTTATTGCATTTATTATGGGTTTCTTATACAGAAGTGCAGATATTGTTTTAATTGCATTAATCCCAAATGTTTTACCATTACTTGCCATTGGTGGAGTAATGGGCTTTTCGGGGATGGACTTAAAAGTATCAACCTCAATAATATTTACAATTGCTTTTGGTATAGCTGTAGATGATACCATTCACTTTATGAGTAAGTTAAAAATGGAGCTCAATAAAGGAAAAAGTCTTTTGTATGCTTTAAAGCGAACCTATATTTCAACAGGAAAAGCCATAGTAGTAACAAGTATCATTTTATGCAGTGGTTTTGTATCATTGGTTTTTTCCACTTTTGCAAGTACATTTTATGTGGGTGTATTGGTAAGTATAACCTTATTTTTTGCGGTATTAGCCGACCTTACTTTATTGCCTGCTTTATTAATTGATTTTTACAAACCCAAAAGGATAAAAAAATCCTAAAATGAATCAGAAACTAGACATATTAGCCTTTGCAGCTCACCCTGATGATGTAGAGCTGAGTTGCTCCGGTACTTTAATAAAGATGGCAAAAGCCGGTAAAAAGCTCGGAATTGTTGATCTTACCCAAGGTGAATTAGGTACTAGAGGCTCGGCAGAACTTAGAATGGTTGAAGCTGCCAATTCATCAGAAATTATGGGCTTGTCTGCAAGAGAAAATCTGAAAATGGCCGATGGATTTTTTGAGATTAACAATCAAAATAAATTAAAGGTTATTGAGCAGATTAGAAGGTTTAAGCCTCAAATATTAATAGCAAATGCATTAAACGATAGGCATATTGACCATGCTAGAGGGGCTAGGCTAGTGGCTGATGCTGCATTTCTTTCTGGGTTAAGAAAAATTGAAACCCAATGGAATGGTGAAGCTCAAGAGGCTTGGAGGCCAAAAGTAGTATTGCATTACATTCAGGATAGGTTTATGACTCCATCATTTATTGTAGATATTTCAGAAGAGTGGAACACAAAAGTGGATTCAATCAAAGCGTTTAGCTCCCAATTTTACGATCCAAATTCAAATGAACCAAAAACACCAATTTCAGGTGAAGATTTTTTCGATTTTCTTAGGGGAAGAGCCAAAGAAATGGGAAGATTGATAGGTGCAGAGTTTGGTGAAGGTTTTGTTTGTGAACGCCCTATTGGCATTAACGATCTTACTCTCCTAGCTTAAACCAAATTTTTCAGAAATCTTTTTTCGAACTAAATTCAACTCCTCTTTTTGAGGAAACAGGAATGAGGTAGCTATAATTCTTTCTTTTTTAAAGAAACCTACAGCAATAGATAAGGAAACAAAATAGGCTATTGATGCTGAAATTGCTGCACCTTTTAATCCAAATTGGGGAATTAAGAAAATTGCAAAAACAATATTTACCAGTAAGCTTCCTAAAGCGGCAATAGTGTTAATATAATGCTTTCCTTTTCCTGAAAAGTAATGTGTTAATTGTGCTTTATAAGAAATAAAACAAATTCCCGGACCTAGAAAAGTTAAAACCAATTTTACATCTTCAAATTCATTTCCTAGCAAAAGAATGTAAAACGATTGGGGTAACAACATCAATAAAACCCAACCAAAAAGACAAATAATTAAGTTGACCTTGGCTAGGCCTAAAGCTAAACGCTGTGAACGCGTTGCACTTTTTTCATTGGCCACTTCTGCCATTAAAATTCCTGCAGAACTTCCACTAAATAACAATAAAGCTTCAGTAAAAGAAATACCCGTAGAGTAAACACCAATTAACGCTGTTACACCTATAAGGTAAAAGTTTATTCTATTGGTAAGAACATGAAAAACGTTTGAAAGCTGATTGAAAATGCCATTTCGAATTAAAATCAAAAAGTTATCTTTTTTCAGAAAGTAGGAGTCTCCTTCATTGTTTTTAATTAAAAAGAATGTACTTAGTATTAGTGCTAGTAATGAGCTAATAAACAGTGCATTAATATATAATTTAAGTGTGGTTTGTTGATCAACAAAAATGAAATATAAAACACTAAAAAATAAACTCACAAAATAGAGTAGGTGTACTAGGTTTACTTCTAGAATTTTCTTTTTACCAAAAATTAAAGTGTTGTTTGAAACCTTAAATGTTGACATTAAACCAAGAAGAAAAATATCAACCTCATATCCTTTAGGCAAATAACCAAGCATAGACAGGACTGCTGTAGCAATAAGTGAAGCAAAAACTCCCCATACATAAGATGGAATTAAAAGAGGTTTAATGTTGGTTTTAGGAATTAAATATACTGTAGCGGGCCCTCCAATTATTTCGCTAATAAGCGTAATAATCGCTAAAGCCAATACTACCAAACTAATTTCGCCACGTATTTCTGCGCCTAAAAATCTAGATGTAATCACCACCAAAATAAAATTCATGATAGAAATCAAGAATTTGGTTGAAAAAGTGGTGAGGATGTTCTTAAACATTCTACAAGTTTAGTTGCTTGTAAGCCAAATTGTAGTTTTCTGAGATGGCTTTTACGGAGAACAATTGGGTTGCCTTATTTGCTCTAGCTATTTTTTTATCGAAATTTTCAGGCTTTGCAAAAGCAATCATGGCTTTAGCTAAATCATCAATGCGATGAGGCTCAACTAAAATATTATCCTCATTATTTGATTTAAAAAACTCACTAATGCCACCAACATTAGTTGATATTATTCTACATCCACACATTTGTGCTTCTTCTAAAACACAGGGTAGGTTTTCGTAATTCGAAAACAAAACAAAGGCCAATGCTTTTTTCATTAGGGTGGCAATTGAGGCACTATCTAAAGGACCCATTAATACAATATGATCCTCTAGATTGAGGTCAGATATTTTGTTTTTAACATGTTCTTTTTCCTCATCTCCAACAATGATTAATTTTACATGAGGTTGGCTTTTTACAACCTGCTTAAAAGCTTCTAAAATCCCAAAAATGTTTTTATGCTCCTGTTTTAAGTGAGAAACATGAAGAAAAAAATCTTCTGATTCATCTTCAGGAAAAAAATCAACTTCTTTTACCACATTAGGGATGGGGTAATAGGTATTTGCTATTCCTTTTGTTCCCATGTTTTTTCCAAGATCTTGAGAAACAGGAAAAATAGCCTCAGCATTTCTTCCAACCACTCTAATAAGCGATTTTTCAAAAAAGGAAAGCTTTTCAAAGTAATTGTTAGAAGGTAAGAATCCTGTCCAATGCTCGGTAATTACATACCTTAACTTTTTGAAAGTCTTTAAATAAAAAGCAAAAAAGCCCAATGGCCTAATTACGTTTAGGTGGATAAAATGAATTGTATGTTTTTTGGTTATTTCTTGATAACCATAGTTTAAAGCTTTAAAAACCCAAAAAAGCTGTATTAATTTATTAGTTGGCTTTTTATAGTATACAATGTACTCCGAAAGGTTTTCAGCAAATTGCTTTTCAATAATAAAATCTTCAGTTTGGTTTTTTATTGATGTGGCAAAAAGTACAACCACTTTATGCTTTTGAGCAATTGCATTTGCATGCCTTTGCACAAAATTGCCTAATGTGGGCGCCTTCTTATTAGGGTACCAGCTACATAAAAATAAAATGGTTTTAGAACTCATTAAAGGGCTTTGCGTAACCTTAGAGAATTTGAAACTACAAATAAACTGGAAAGGCTCATGGCTCCTGCAGCAATCATTGGGTTTAAAAAACCAAAAATAGCAAGAGGTATTGCCAAGGTGTTGTAAAAAAAGGCCCAAAAAAGGTTTTGCTTAATCACTTTAAAAGCTTTTTTTGAAAGAATAAAGCTGTTTTTTAGGTTCTTAAAAAGGTCTTGCTCATTTAAAACTACATCAGCCGAATTAATTGCAACATCAGTTGAGAGCGTAGGAGAAATGCCTATGCTGGCTTTTGTTAAAACCGGTGCATCATTTATTCCATCACCAATAAAAAGGGTTGGACCCGTGGTTTGGAATTGTTCTACCACTTTTAATTTTTCATCAGGTTTCTGATTTGCATAAACTTTTTTGATATTCAATTGGTTGGCAATGTTTTGGCAATTTGGGGCAGAATCCCCGCTTACCATAGCTATTTCTATTTTTTGCTTTGAGAGCCATGCTAAAGTTTCCGATGTGTTTTTTCTAACTTCATCAGCAATATATACTTCGCCAGTGATTTTGCCGTTTTTTTCAATTTGAATTGCCTCAGTATTTTCAATTATTTTCCCAATTCTATAACTATTGCCATCCATATCTTTCCCTAAAACGCCAAATCCTTTAATTTCTTTTGTCTCAATAAAGGGTTTTAGTTTTTTCTTGTCTTTAACATAGCTTATCAATGCCTTTGCGATAGGATGAAGAGATATTTGCTCTAGTCCATAAATAATATTGTATAGCTCTTGTGGCTCAGTTCCCTTTTTAGGTTCAAGTTTTTGAACTTTAAAGTTTCCTTCTGTTATTGTTCCGGTTTTATCAAATAGGGCAATTTTTATGTTCTGAAATGTTTCAAAAGCATTTGCATTTTTGATGTAAATACCGTTTTTTGATGCTGTGCCCAATGCTATTGAAACTGCAGTTGGTGTAGCTAAGCCCATTGCGCATGGGCAAGAAATTACCAAAACCGCAATAGCATTTATGATAGATTGCTCAACGTTGCTACTTATTAAAAACCATCCTAAAAAAGTTAGTATTGCTAGTGCAATAACGATTGGCACAAATACAGCAGAAATTTTATCTGCCAATAGTTGTATTTGAGGCTTTTCTCTTTGGGCTTTTTTTACCAATTCTATAACCTTAGAAAGATATGTAGCTCCACCAACCGCGGTAGTTATACCAATTAAATTACCCGATTCTACAATTGCTCCTGCTAAAAGTAAATCTCCTTTTTGCTTTTTTATTGGTTTAGACTCACCCGTTATTAAGGCTTCGTTTACAAAACCTTCATTTTTAAAAACTTTTGCATCTGCAGGAATTTTTTCACCTTCCCTTGCTAAAAATAAATCACCTTTTTTTAGGTTTTCAGCTAATACCTCTTCACCATCTAATTTCTCTAAATTGTTGATTTTAAAGGTTTTATTTGGTAGGAGTTTTTTTAAACTTTCAATAGCGCTTTGGGCTGAGGTTAAGGCCCTTTTCTCCATCCATTTTCCTAAAATCACCAATGTGATTATGATGGCTGAAGTCTCGAAGTAGAAAATATTTGTTCCTGTAATCCAATTGTAAAAAGAATAGCCAAAAGAGAAATATGCGCCAAGCAGCACCAATACGTCCATATTGGCTGCCTTCATTTTAATAGAGCCTAAACCCTTTTTACCAAAGTGTTTGGTGCCAATGCCTACAACAATTGCAGCTAGAATTAATTGAATAATTGCTGGAATATTGAAAAACATTGCCATTAGCAATGGAAATGAGACTATTGATGTTATTACCAGACTTTTCGAAAAGGGGTTTTTTTGCTTTGTTCTATTTTCAGATTTGTTGCTCTCAACTTTATAACCAACCGACTCAATTGCACCTGAAACTATTTCTAAATCAACTTCACCATCAAAACTGGCTTCGCCCGAAATAAAATCAACCGAAATATTTTTACCTCCATTATTTTGTATTGCATTACTTACCGACCTTGCACAATTGGCGCAGGTCATTCCTTCTACCTTAAGTGTATGAGGTTCTTGCATACTGCAAAGTTAAATAGTGATGGCACAGAAAAAATGATAATTGTAATAGGATAAATATTACTTTTGCGCTCCCAAATCATGGTGATTGTAGCTCAGCTGGTTAGAGCGCTGGTTTGTGGCACCAGAGGTCGCGGGTTCGAATCCCGTCTTTCACCCAAATTAAAGCCGGTTCGTTAAAAGTATCGGCTTTTTTTGTGATTCAATTTTGAACCTATTTTTTCTAGATAATGTAAAATCAGAAAGGGCTTTAAAATTTTCACCACTTATATTTTGCATCTCATTTCCTCGAAATTGCAACTCACCCGATTTTGATTTAGCACCCCATTTTCTCAACTTAGATTCGGTCCATGAATCAAAAAAATCAAATGGTCATGAAAAATTCAAAAGCATTTTTAGTTGCGATAGGATTCGCCTTATTTTCAGTTTTTAGTTTAAAGGCTCAAAATGATAAAACCATTCAAGCATCAATAAACCACAAAAAAAGAGATACCGTTGAACTAATGGTACAGAAATTTGATGATGATGTTGTAAGGGTAAATATTTACGGAAAAACAGGTGTTTTAATACATCGCGATGTATTGAGAAAAAACAACAATGTAAGGTTAACCTATGATATAAGCAGTTTTCCTGATGGAGAGTATAAAATTACTAGGGGGCGGTGGAGTAGTGTAGAGGTAAATAAAGATGGGGAGGATATTGAAAATAGATTTTACCAATTTGGAAAAGAAGAGACTTTAAAGCTAAAAGTAGAAAATTGGAAAGACCTAGTTAATTGATTTCTCCTTCAAATTGTGCTTGAAAATCAGGAAAGCTCATCTCAAAATTCTTTCTATCACCAAAAAACTTAACTATCGGCTCAAATCCTTTAGCATCATGGTATCCGGGAATTATTGACATTCTTTCGAACTTTTCATTAAAAACCACAAACTTCGGATAACCCATTTGGTTGTCTAATAAAGCCCTTGCCAATTGATGAACACTTCTTTTTACCTCAGGTTTTGGGTTTACAAAACCCCTATCGGCAAAATAAACAGTGTCTTTTCTTTCTGCATCAAACTTAACTGCGTAATAATGCTTATTCATGTAATCGGCAATAACCGGGTTTTTAAATGTTGAAGCATCCATTTTTTTGCACCATCCACACCAATCTGTATAAACATCTACAAATATTAGTTTGGGGTTTTTTTGGTTCGCTTCAACAGCCTCCTGCCAAGTCATCCAATTAACTCCTTGTGCTAGCAATAGCTGAGAGAATGATAAAGCAAAAACAAGTAAAATCGATCTAATCAAGGGGTATCAACTTTTTGGTTTTGTTGTGCAGCTTGCTCTCTTTGCTTTTGCAATTGATCTTGCTTTTGAAGGTATTGGTTATACCTCACAAACTCGTTAGTTTTAAAGAATATTAGTGTACCTAAAAGTGGTTCAGGTTGCTGAAACCCTTTAATGATATGCTGCCTTTTGAAATTTTCATCTAAAATCACAAAAGAAGGATAAGAAAGTTGACCATCTAGCATAGATGCTGCAAATTGATGAGTACTTCTTCTTCCGGTAGGGTTAGGGTTTACAAATTGATAACCATTAAACTCCAAGGGTTCTTTCATTTCGGCATCTAGCTTAACCGCATAATAACCTTGATTCATATAGTTTACAATATTGGGCTCCAGAAAAGTTGAAGCATCCATTTTCTTACACCATCCGCACCAATCGGTGTAAACATCAATAAAAACTTTTCTTCTTTCAGTTTCTTGGGCTTTAACCATTTCATCCCAGGTCATCCAATTAATTTTTGAATTATCAATTGTACCCGTACTAGAGGGTGAAGTAGAAACTTGTGGTTGAGGCTTTTCTTGTCCAAAACCAATGATAGATAAAACTAAAAAGGTGGCTAATAAACCACCTTTTTGTAGAATTTTCTTTTTGCTAATCATATTGCGAATGTCTTCAATAATCTTACCAACTCCAAATTTGAATTGTTAAGGTTATTTAACTCCGTGCATTAGTTTGTTTAACATTGGAGAAATTATCACAAGCAGTAAACCAATACCAACCGTAATAAATCCAATATTTCCATACACATCAACATAAGTTGCTAAGGTGTTTGCTGGGCTCATTGCCTCCTCAATCATTTTCTGTGTTGCTCCATGCTCTTCTCCTGAGCCTGTAGCTTGAGCTAATATTCCTGCTAGGTAGTTAGATCCTGCAAAAGATAGGAACCAAGCTCCCATTACGGTACCTGTCATTGTTTTTGGAGCAAGTTTGGTAACCATAGAAAGCCCAATTGGTGATAGGAATAGCTCCCCTGTAGTATGAAGTAAATAAAGAAAGGCAATAGTCCAAAGTGGTAAAAGGTATTCAGGAGAAACAAACATGTTTCCAACTAAAACTACTAAATAACCCAACCCAAGCTGCATAATACCTAATCCAAATTTTGCAGGAATAGATGGGTTCTTTTTCATTTGGCTCAACTTAACCCACATTACTGAGAATATTGAACCAAAAATTAAGATAAAGAATGGATTAAAGAACTGCGTTGTTGCAGAGCCCATTTCCCAACCAAAAATATCTCTGTCTATATTTCTTTCAGCAAATAGGGTTAGAGAGGTTCCCGCTTGCTCAAAACAAGCCCAAAAAACAATGTTAAAAAACATCAGAATTATCAAAACAATAATCCTGTCTCTTAATACATTATCGCCCGAAAAGGCTGTACTCAACAATGTAAAAATCACATATACTGCTACAACTGCAAGTAATATTCCCACCACTTGGTTGTACATAATTAAAAAGTAAAGAATTGGAATAATCAACAATGATCCAAAAATGGTTAAGTGAAATCTGTTGAATGGCCCAAAATCTTTGGCATATAATCTTTCAGGGTTTGGTGGTTGAGAATGTTCGTTAATTTCTTTACCTCCTAAAATGAAGAATAAAATTCCTAACAGCATACCAATGCCAGCAAGCGCAAATCCATAATGGTAACCATATTTAATTCCAACTTCAGCACAAACTGTTGTGGCTAATAAGGCACCTATGTTAATTCCGATATAAAAAATTGTAAATCCCGAGTCTTTCCGGGGGTCATCATCGTCATAAAGCCGCCCTACAATACTGGAAATATTTGCTTTAAAGTATCCGTTACCAACTATTATTGTTCCCATACCAAGATACAACCAAGACTCTGTGCCTCCAAGAATCATGAACTCTCCTATAGCCATCAAAATTCCACCAAGAATAACTGCATTTTTATATCCAAGAAGAGAGTCGGCAAGTTTACCTCCTAAAACAGGAGCAGCATAAACTAAGGCTGTATATGCGCCATAAATGGCAAATGCAGCCGAGTCTTCCATCATTAAAGATTTTATCAGGTAGAGGGTTAATAAGGCTCGCATACCATAGTAGCAAAACCTTTCCCACATTTCGGCCATAAATAGCACGTAAAGTGCTTTTGGATGTCCGGTTTTAGCAGGTGCGTTCATAAAGGATTTGATTTAGATTGTTAAAAAACGTTAGCGAACGAAAATAATCATTTCGAACTATTACAAATTATTGATTAGAAAATCTGTCATTTTTTTGTATAAATGATACCTTGTATTGCCTCCATAAATTCCATGATTTTTATTTGGATACACCATAAAATCGAATTGTTTGTTAGCATTTACCAAAGCTGTTATCATTTCCATAGAGTTTTGATAATGTACATTATCATCAGCGCTACCATGAACTAATAAATAGTTTCCTTTTAAAGAATCAACATGGTTAATGGGGGAGTTGTCATCGTACCCATCAGCATTTTCTTGTGGGGTTTGCATGTATCTTTCTGTGTAAATAGAGTCGTAATATCTCCAATTGGTAACAGGCGCCACAGCAATTGCAGATTTAAAAATATCAGCACCTTTAAATAAGCATAAAGAAGACATGTAACCTCCATAGCTCCAACCCCAAATGCCAATTCTTGAAGCATCGATATATGGAAATTTTGAGAAAAATTTTGAGGCAGCAATTTGATCTTCGGTTTCATATTTACCGAGTTGTTTGTAGGTTACTTTTTGAAAGTCTCTTCCCTTGGCTCCTGTTCCTCGGTTGTCAACAGAAACAACAATGTAGCCTTGTTGGGCAAGCATTTGGAACCAAAAGAAGTTTTTTCCGCCCCAACTATTCTTCACTGTTTGTGAACCGGGACCTCCGTAAACGTACATCAACAAAGGGTACTTTTTATTTGGGTCGAAGTCTGATGGTTTTATCATCCAAGCATTTAATGAAACATCTTTTGATATATCAACTTTAGAAAACTCTACAGGTGATAGGTTAAACGCTTTTAAGGTTTCATTTAAGTTTTCATTTGTTTTTAGTGTTCTAATTACTTTACCTTTTCCATCATTTAAAGTAATAACATAAGGCTTATTTGCTGTTGAGTAATAATTAATGAAGTATTTAAAGCCATTTGAAAAATTAGCTGTATTCCATCCTTTTTGTGGAGTTAGGCTTGTTAAGCCTTTACCTTTAAGATTTATGGAATAAACATTTCTCTCAACTGAAGACTCTTTGGTAGCAGAGAAATAAAGTAAACCGGTTTTTTCGTCCACTCCAAAAAATTCATCCACTTGCCAATTGCCCGATGTAATTTGGGTTTTTGATTTTCCTTGCATATCGTATTTGTAAATATGCTTGTAACCTGATTCATCTGATGTCCAAATAAACCCTGAACCATCCTTAAAGAAATGCCAATCATCGTCAACATCTATATAAGTATTAGAATTTTCATTTAATATTACTTTCCCGCTCCCGGTTGCAGCATCAATTAAATTGAGTTTTAAATCATTTTGATGCCTATTCATTGTTAAAACTGCTAAATTGTTTGCATTTGCCCATTTTATTCTAGGAATATATTCTGCTTCAGGAAGTTGCGCATCAATTACCTTTTGTGTTTTTAGATCGAAAATTTTAATTTCAACCTTGGCATTTGCTTCTCCCGCTTTTGGGTATTTAAACTCATATTGGTTTGGATACAGATTGCCGTACATGGCCATTGTAAATTGCTTTACTGCGGATTCATCAAACTTGTAAAAGGCAATTTTTAAACCATCAGGACTCCAAAAAAAGGCTTGGTCAAATCCAAACTCTTCTTCGTAAACCCAGTCTGTGCCGCCATTTATTATTTTGTTCAATTCTCCATCATTGGTAATTTGAACAGTTTCTCCTGTTTCTAGACTTTTTACAAATAGATTGTTTTCTTGAACATATGCAACCCTTTTACCATCAGGAGAAAAAACAGCTAACCTTTGCTTTTCGCCTTCGGTTAACTTTTCTAATTTTTTTGTTTCGAGGTTATATAGGTAATACTGCCCTTTAGTGGAGTGTCGGTAAACCGATTCTAAATCTGTACCAATTAGAACTTGTTTTTCATCTTTTGAGAAATTGTAATTTCCTATTCTTAAAGGTTTTTCTTCCCCCTCAGGCAATAAAACTATAGATTGTAGAATAGGAGCCACCAATTCTCCTGTTTTGTATGAATACTTATTGATAACTTGTCCTCCTCTATCGCTTTCAAGAGTTGTGTAGTGTTCTCCGTCATTCATTGAGCGTAGACCGTAAACATATTCAGGAGAGAATTTGCCACTTGCCCAAATATCTTCTAATGTAATATTGGGTTGGGCAGATACTAAAAAAGAAATGGTGATAAAGAAAACAATTGATAGAAATGACTTATTCATTATTTATGAGATTTGTAAGATGCCGAAAATAATGAAATAGCCTGTTGCAGAACTAATAATTGATGAGTGGACAAAGTAAAATAGTAGTTTGGTTAGAGCGATTTGCAGGGCTGTTTATTGCTACAGGTGTAAGTTTTAAACTTTTTCATTGGCCCGGAGCAAGTGTTTTAGTAGTATTTGGTGGGTTAGTTTTTATTGTAGGGGTATTATTAAAAACTTACCTCAACTTTTTTGTCTCACAGCGAACAACAAAAGAAAAACTAGCAAATTTCATTACCACGTTCTCCGGAGTTGCATTTGCTACCGCAATTATCTTTAAACAGCAACATTATCCCTTTGCCGATTTTATCTTTTATCTGGGATCCTTAAGCTTAGTAATTGCTGTTGGGTTGACAAATTGGAAACTGAACCTCCAAAAAAGACACATTGTTATATCGGCAGTTTTTATATTCTGGGTATTAATTGGGTTTATTTTTAGCTTAAAACATGAACAATTTAAACAGGAAATAAGTGCCCAAATTATTGATCTTAGAAAAGCATCTATAAGTCATATTGATAGCCCAATTGAAGATAGCACGAAAGCAAAAGCTATAAAGGTTTTCTATTCTACAGTAGATGAAGAAATATACAATGTTTTGAAGCTGTATAATAGCAACAGGGATTTAAACTTTGACAGCATTTACCCCTTAAATATTCCTTTTCCTGCTAGCGATTTATTTGATGATTTAGTTTGGGGTACTCAAGGAATAATAAATATTTCGAATAGTTATCAAAATATTGGAACCCGAAGTGAATTTGATGATTTCTCAATCAAATTAATTAATGCTTCAGGTATAGATACTCTTAATGCGCGAAATAAGGAGTTAGATAAATCTGAAAAAATTGAAGTTCCCAAAGTTTTTACAAATACTTTTTTTAATGAATCATTCATTTTTTACTCATGGTATTTGGAGAGCTTAAAACTTAATTTGGCAACCTTTTTTATAAAATCTCAAAAGGAATCTGATTTAGTTAAATTGACAAAAATTTCGAATGATAAGTTGTTTGAATCAACAAAGGCTTTTTTCAAAAGACAAAACCAATTGTTAGATTCATTGATTTTGGTAACCTTATTATTAATTATTACCCTATACCTTGATAGGGTTGGTTTAAAACAGCGCTACCAAAAACCCTTAGTGTTTTTTGTGGTTTTTGCATTTTTAGAGTTTATTCTGCTAATTGCCGACCCTGTTATTCAATTATACATTGAGAATGGCTATTTAGTAAGCGCCTTAGAATTAGGTTTGGCTGCTTTGGTAATTCCATTTCATAGTATGGTAGAGCATAATTTGTATCAAAAAAATGAGCATGACTCCTGAACAAATCTCTTTTCTCACTACCCATTTTTCTGAAATTATTTTTCTAGATAAAGAGTCAATACAGAAATACAGTAGAGATGAAACGGAAGACCTTTCTTTTCTTCCTGAAATTGTCTTAAAGCCAATGTCTGTAGAAGAAGTTTCTCAAATTTTAGCCTATTGCAATCAGCATAAAATACCTGTTACCCCTTCAGGTGCAAGAACCGGATTAAGTGGTGGGGCTTTACCAATTAATGGAGGAGTAGCTTTATCTACAGAAAAGTTAAATCGAATTTTAGAAATTGATGAAAAAAACCTACAAGCAGCGGTAGAGCCTGGAGTAATCAACCAAGTTTTTCAAGAAACCGTAAAAGAAAAAGGACTTTTTTATCCGCCAGATCCTTCGAGTTGGGGAAGTAGCTTTTTGGGAGGAAATGTAGCCACCAATGCCGGAGGACCTAAAGCGGTGAAATATGGCGTGACTAAAGACTACATTTTAAATCTTCAAGTGGTTTTGCCAAGTGGCGAAGTTATTTGGACAGGTGCTAATGTGCTAAAAAACTCAACAGGTTATAACCTTACACAATTGTTTGTTGGAAGCGAGGGAACTTTAGGTGTAGTCACAAAAATCGTTGTAAAGTTGATTCCATTCCCCAAACTAAATAAGTTGATGTTAGTGCCCTTTTTTGATGCTCAAAAGGCATGCGAGGCTGTTTCTGCTGTGTTTAGAGAAGGAATAACTCCTTCGGGTTTAGAGTTTATGGAAAGAGATGCCATTGATTGGACCTTAAGGTTTGTTGACGATGTTAACATCCATATTAAAGAAGAAATAGAAGCTCACTTATTGGTAGAAGTAGATGGAAATGATGAGCAGGTTTTGTTTCAAGATTGTGAAAAGATTATGGAAGTAATGGAGGCTCACCATTGCGACGAGATCTTGTTTGCAGAAACAGAAGCCCAAAAAGAAAGCTTGTGGAAATTGAGAAGAAGAGTTGCCGAAGCAGTAAAATCTAACTCAGTTTACAAAGAAGAAGATACCGTTGTTCCTCGTTATGAAATGCCCAAATTATTAAAAGGAGTAAAAGAAATTGGAACTAAATATGGTTTCCAATCGGTTTGCTATGGTCATGTTGGTGACGGTAATTTACATGTGAATATTATTAAAGGAGATTTAGACGATAATACTTGGAATAACATTTTGCCAAAGGGAATCAGGGAAATTTTTCAGCTCTGCAAGTCTTTAGGAGGAACCATTTCAGGCGAACATGGAATTGGCCTCGTGCAAAAAGATTATTTAGATATTGTTTTTTCTGAGACTGAATATAATCTTCAAAAATCCATCAAAGCTATTTTTGACCCGAATGGAATTATGAACCCAGGTAAGATCTGGAATTAATATAATTAAGATGAAAATTATTTCTTGGAATGTAAATGGAATTAGGGCAGTTGTAAAAAAAGGATTTGCCGATATTGAAAAACAATTAGGCGCAGATATTCTTTGTGTTCAAGAAACCAAAGCTCAAGATGACCAGGTTCAAGAAGCTGTTTTTGGCATTGAAAAACACCTTGCTAGCAACTCAGCCGTAAAAAAAGGATATTCGGGTACAGCTACTTTTTCAGCTTACGAGCCCATTTCAACTCAAAAGGGAATAGGTGTAGAGGAACACGACCAAGAAGGTAGAGTTTTAACAACCGAATACAAAGATTTCTTTTTAGTAAACGTTTACGTTGTGAATTCTAGTGCCGGTTTAAAAAGGTTAAACTATCGCACAAAGTGGGACCAAGACTTTTTAGCTTACTTAAAAAAGCTGGAAGAATCTAAGCCTGTTATTGCCGTTGGCGATTTCAATGTATGTCATCAACCAATCGATATAGCAAGGCCTGAGGCAAATTATAATAAAACACCCGGTTACACCCAACAAGAAATTGATGGGATGATCAATTTTCTTGAAAATGGCTTTGTGGATACATTCCGCACCTTACATCCCGGTGAAGTAAAATATTCTTGGTGGAGTTATAGGGGTGGAGCAAGAGAGAAGAACATTGGGTGGCGTTTAGATTACGTATTGGTAAGTGAATCTATATTCCCAAAAGTGAAATCGTCTTTTATTTTAAATGAGGTTGAAGGAAGCGACCACTGTCCTGTTGGGATAGAGATTGATTTTTAAGCTAGTTCAGCTTTTAAGTATTTTCCGGTATAGCTTTTCGTGCTTTTGGCTACCTTTTCAGGGGTTCCGGTTACTAAAATAGAACCTCCACCTTTACCACCTTCAGGACCCAAATCAATAATGTGGTCAGCTACTTTAATAATGTCCATGTTGTGTTCAATAACCAAAACAGTATTGCCATGTTCTACTAACTTATTAAGTACTTCTAATAAGATTCTAATATCCTCAAAATGAAGTCCTGTGGTAGGTTCATCTAAAATATAGAAAGTGTTTCCGGTATCTCTTTTGGCAAGTTCAGTGGCCAATTTTACCCTTTGAGCTTCTCCACCTGAAAGAGTAGTAGAAGATTGCCCAAGTCTAATATAGCCTAGCCCAACATCTTCTATGGTTTTTATTTTTTGAAGTATGGAGGGTACATTTTCGAAAAACTTAACTCCTTCTTCTACTGTCATTTCTAAAACATCGCTTATGGACTTTCCTTTATACCTAACTTGCAGGGTTTCTCTGTTATATCTTTTCCCTTGGCAGGTATCGCACAACACATAAACATCAGGTAAAAAGTTCATTTCAATTGTTTGTAAACCGGCACCCTTGCAGGTTTCGCACCTTCCACCTTTTACATTAAATGAAAATCGACCGGGTTTATAACCTCTAATATTTGATTCGGGAAGTGCAGCAAACAACGTTCTTATATCTGTGAAAACTCCAGTATAAGTAGCAGGGTTTGATCTTGGCGTTCTTCCAATGGGCGCTTGGTCTATTTCTATTACTTTATCTATATGCTCAACCCCTGTTACCTTTTTAAATGGCATTGGCTTTTTTGAGGAGCCATAAATTTTTTGATTTAATATCCTGTAAAGTGTTTCATTGATTAATGTAGATTTTCCACTTCCGGAAACACCTGTAACGCAAATAAATTTGCCAAGTGGAAAATCTACTGTTACATTTTTTAAATTATTACCTGTAGCACCAAAAATCCTTAGCTTTTTACCATTTCCTTTTCTTCTTTTTTTAGGAGTTTCAATTTCCCTTTTTCCCGAAAGGTAATCAGCGGTTAAGGTTTTTGACTGCTTTATGCTTTTTGGAGATGAAACAGCTACAATTTCTCCACCGTGTTCACCGGCACCCGGACCAATATCAACTATTGTATCGGCACTTAAAATCATGTCTTTATCGTGCTCAACAACTAAAACGGAGTTTCCAATATCTCTTAGCTCTTTTAATGAGTTGATTAACCTATCATTATCTCTTTGATGTAAACCTATACTAGGCTCATCTAAAATATAAAGCACACCAACTAGCTTAGAGCCAATTTGGGTTGCTAATCTAATTCTTTGTGCTTCGCCCCCTGAAAGTGTTCTAGCACTTCTGTTTAACGTGAGGTAATCTAAACCAACATCTAACAAAAAGCCTATTCTAGATCGAATTTCCTTAAGAACATCTCTTGCAATAATGTTTTGTTTTTCAGATAGTTTAGATTCTATGTTTTCGAACCAATTTGCTAATTCAACTATGTCTAAATCAGCAAGCTGTGCAATATTTTTATTGTTTAATTTAAAGTGAAGCGACTGATTTTTTAATCGTGTTCCATTGCAACTCTTACACTTGCTTTTATTCATAAAACCCTCAGCCCATCGTTTAATAGAGTTAGTAGGATTTTCTTCGTATTGCCTGCTTAGTAAATTGGCTACCCCCTCAAACTTTATATTATATTTTTTGGTAACACCCAATAGCTGAGAATCAACTGAAATCTCTTCTTCTGTACCATAAAGCAATACCCGAATAGCTTCTTCAGGAATTTCTTTAATTGGGGTATTTAATGTAAAATCATAGTTTGTTCCTAAAGCTTCTATTTGTTTATATACCCAATTGTTTTTATAGCTTCCTAAAGGAGCTATTCCCCCTTTTTTTATAGATTTTTTCTTATCAGGAAATATTTTGTTGAGGTCAACTTCAGGAACTTCACCTAACCCATTACATTCAGGGCAAGCACCGTAAGGAGAGTTAAATGAAAAAAGGTTAGGAGCAGGGTCGTCATAAGAAATACCTGAACTTGGGCACATTAAGTTACGGCTGAAAAACTTTACCTCTTGGGTGTCGTTATTCATAATCATAACAGAGCCCTTGCCATGTTTCATGCCCAAAGAAAGTGCTTCCAATATTCTTTTTTCTTGGTCTTTTGAAACTACAATTCGATCTACTACAACTTCAATATCATGAATTTTGTACCTGTCTAGTTGCATTCTGGCAACAATATCTTTTATCTCACCATCAACCCTTACTTTAATAAATCCTTGCTTTTGTATCGATTGGAAAAGTTCACGGTAATGTCCTTTTCTTCCTTTAACCAAAGGTGATAATACCTGTATTTTTTTTCCGTCAAATTGCTGCATAATAAGGTCTTTAATTTGCTGATCGGTGTACTTTACCATTTGCTCGCCTGTGTTGTAAGAGTAGGCATCTGCAGCTCTGGCAAAAAGTAACCGCATAAAATCATAAATCTCTGTAATGGTTCCAACCGTAGAACGAGGGCTTTTATTTACTGATTTTTGTTCTATAGATATTACCGGGCTTAACCCGTTGATTTTGTCAACATCTGGTCTTTCTAAGTTGCCTAAAAATTGGCGAGCATAAGCAGAGAAGCTTTCAATATATCTCCGTTGGCCTTCGGCAAAAATTGTATCAAATGCCAAAGAAGACTTTCCGCTTCCACTTAAGCCGGTAAAAACTATTAGCTTACCTCTTTCGAAGCTTAAGTCAATATTTTTTAGGTTATGAGTGCGTGCTCCAAAAACCTGAAGTTTTTCTTCTTCTAAAGCTGTATTTGATTGATTTTTCAAAGCCATGCGAAATTAACACTATGGCCCTGTTAAAGTTTTTATTTTAAGGTGTCTGAAGTATTTTTTACCAACAAAGTCCTAAATTCAGACTTTGGAATTTGAAGTTGATAAACTTTTCTAGAGGCGTTTGGTAAATTAGAAGACCTTAACCAAGGGTTAAACTGCTTTATTACCTTATAATTTAGTCCGTTTGACTTTCCAAATTTTGCCAAATCTGATATCGTTGTATCTATTGTTAATTTTCCTGTTGCTACTTGATAATAAAGGTCTTTTTCTCGAAAGTTAAAACCAAAATTACTCGGGTTAGATAGAATTTGCTTGGCTGCCAATATTCTAAAAACGTACCTAGAAGTTTCTTCATTAAGTAATAAATCATAGTAATTATCAACCATTTGGGCTTCAAGTTTATTGGAAAGTCCGTTCATTCCCATGTTGTAAGACGCCGCTGCTAAGGTCCAAGATCCAAACTTTTCTTTAGCCTCATTCAAGTACTTGCAAGCCACTCTTGTAGCGAGTTCTAAATTGTAGCGTTCGTCTATTTCGCTATTTATTTCTAACCCATTTTCCTTACCTGTTGCCTTCATGATTTGCCAAAAACCTGCTGCGCCTGAGGGTGAAACCACATTGGTTAATCCACTTTCTATAAGCGCTAAAAATTTAAAATCGTTTGGGATTCCCTCTTCCTCTAGGATTGGTTCAATTATAGGAAACCATTTATGAGACCTCTTTATGTAAAGCATGGTATTAGATTGCCAATACGTATTTACCAAAAGCTCTCTATCTAGCTTTTCTTTTACATCAATTAGTTGAGTTGGAACCAACTCTCCTGCAAACTCTATTTTTTGAGGCAGGTTTAAGGAGTATATCTTGTAGTCTTGATTAAATTTTTCGTGAAATGTTAGGTCTTCTTTTCTTCATCAATGGAGAATACAAAGGC
>JAAZVO010000171.1 GCA_018623405.1 Crocinitomicaceae bacterium | reverse complement strand
TAATGGATCAGGGGTTGTATGGGTACTCTCTATGGATTGGTTGTGTATTTTGTTTCCGTTGGTGGAAATTAACCCAACCCTATAACCTAAGTATTTAAAAAGTTGATACAATAAGGTGGTGGTGGTGGTTTTTCCATTGGTCCCTGTTACCCCAACCAACTTTAATTGTGTTGAGGGATGCTCATAAAAATTAGAAGCAATTTGCCCTAAAGCCTCTCTACTGTCTTTTACTTTTATATAAGCAACAGACTCTTCTATAACTTCAGGAAACTCTTCGCAAACTACCGCCAAAGCCCCATTGGTTAAAGCAGTACCAATAAAATTATGACCGTCAACATTAACTCCTCTAACCGCCACAAAAAGCGAAAACTCATTAACTTCCCTAGAATCGAAACAAACATTATCAATGGCAATATTTGTTGAGCCAACAACCTCCTCAATTCCCGCTTTGTAAATAATATCTTTTAACAGCTTGGTCATGTTAACTCTATTGTTATTGTTGATCCCTTTTGCACCTTATATCCGTTTGGAATAGATTGCCTTTTTACAGTGCCTTTTCCTACCACATTCACATTCATTCCCAAATTTTCAAGCACATAAACTGCATCTTTCAAATTCATTCCTAAAACATTTGGAACTAACCCATCCTTAATACTTCTACCATATAGCACAACCTCTTCCGTACCGGTTGAGGAAATTACCATTTCAGATGCTGATTGAATTTTTGATCTTACACCGAATGCATCAAAAACTTTTGATACGTCTTTTAATGCTCCGTTTTTTGAAACAGGAATGCGCGTTGAAGAAGAGTGGTTTTCGTAAGCCAGCTCATCATGAATTGCAACACTTGTAGCATAAACTTTATCTGCTATTTCTTTAAAAATAGGACCAGCCACCAAGTTTCCGTAATACACATTTCTAGAAGGCGCATTAACCACTACTATGCATGAATATTGAGGCTTATCAGCAGGAAAGTATCCACAAAACGATGCTTGATGACTCACTTTAGACTCATAACTGTAACCGTATTTTGCATTTGCAATTTGGGCCGTTCCAGTTTTACCTGCAATTTTGTAATTAGAGTTTTTAAGATTTGAAGCTGTTCCATATTCTACAGCAGCCTCGAGCATTTCTTTAACTTTCTTAATGGTTGCTTTGGAGCAAATTGCCGGATTTATTACCTCAGGCTCAAATTCTTCAATTACCTTATCATACTCTCTAATCTCCTCAACAAACTTGGGCTTTACCATAACCCCGCTGTTTGCAACCGCATTGTAAAAAGTAAGAATTTGAAGAGGCGTTAATTGAACTTCATAACCGTGCGAAATCCAAGGAAGACTAATACCTGACCAAGACTTATCATCTGCAGATTTGATTCTTGGCTTGCCTTCACCAAATATCTCTATCCCCAAAGGCTTATTCAAATTCATTTTGTAAAGCCTATCTATAAACGCTTGTGGGTTTTTACCGTAATGCTGAGAAATTAGCTTTGCTACACCAATGTTCGAGGAATATGCAAAAGCATCTTTTACAGTTATGGTACCATACCCTCCTTCTCTAGAGTCGTACATGTAGGTATCATAAAATTGATACTTACCCTTACCTGTAGCTATGGTATCATCAATATCAACATAACCATCTTCTAAAGCTACCATGTAAGCAGGTAACTTGAATGTACTGCCAGGCTCAGTACTTTCACCTATAGCGTAATTATACCTTTCGTAATACTCTCCATCTTCAGATCGGGATAAGTTTACGATAGCTTTTACATTTCCTGTTGCAACCTCCATTAGCACAACACAACCATGATCTGCACTGTGCAACTCCAATTGCTTTTTTAAAGCATAATGCGCAACATCTTGAATATTTAAATCTATTGTAGTTATTATATCTGCACCATCTTGAGGCTCTACTTCATTTTCATCATTAATAGGCATCCAAACGCCACCCGCAATCTTTTGCATTAAGCGCTTACCATTAACTCCCGATAAAATTTGAGAATACGCCCCTTCTAAACCAACAGGCTGAATTCCTTCACGCTCATAACCAATTGTTCTTGCCGCTAAAACTCTAAAAGGCTTCTTACGCTTATTTTGTTGATGATAGATTATTCCACCTTTATATTTTCCTTTTCTGAAAATTGGAAATTCTTTAAGCGCTTTTATCTGATTATAATTTACATTCCTTTTGATTAAATGATATCGAGCTCCTGAATTTCGAGCTTCAACTAAATCTTTTTTATAGGCCAAGGCGGTTTTATCTTGAAAAAGATCTGCAAGCGCAATCGATAAAGAATCAACCTCTTGATTAAAAAGCTCATCGGTTAAAGCTTTAACCTGAGAATCCCACCTTACTTCATAAATGGGAACTGAAGTAGCTAGCAAACTACCTTCACTGGCATAAATATTCCCCCTAACCGCCGGAATGTTTTTATAGACCGTGGTTTGACTATTCGCTTTCGAAACCCATTTTTTTCCTTCAACAACTTGTATAGAAACAAGCTTAAACCCAACCGCTAACGCAAATAACATTAGCAAGCCAAAAATCACATATAACCTTCTTAATATAGCTTTTTGCTGATCCATCAATCCTCAATAAGGTTTTCAGATTCAACAACTATTTTCTTAGGCGGCTCAAAAGACTCTTTTAAACCCAAGCCTTTTCTATCTATAAATTCAGCAAGCTCAGATTGCTTGCTTTTATACATTAACTCAGATTTTGTAGTAATATACTCAGATCTAAACTCTTTAACCTCTCTACCAACCTTGTTAAGCTTACGCACCGTATCTTCTGCCACATAGCCATTTGCTATATAAATTAGCGCCAACAAACTCAAAAACAATAAATACGGCAGATGAAACAACACATCATCTTTAGTGAGAAAATTCCCATTTAAAACATCCACAATAGACCTTCTAAGTGAGCGCTCTTTTTTATTTGCATTACCTCCACTCATACCAATTCCGCAACCCTCATTTTGGCGCTTCTTGCGCGTGGATTAACACTTATTTCTTGACCTGTAGGAACAATAGCTTTTGAATAGATAGGTTTAATTGGTCGCAAAAGGTTTCCATAAAAATCCTTCTCTTGGCGACCCTCTAAATTTCCGGATCTCATAAAGTTTTTCACCAACCTATCTTCTAAAGAGTGATAAGAAATAACCACCAGTCTACCTTTACTTTTCAGCACCTGCAATGACTGTCTTAAGAAATCCTTCAACACTTCTAGCTCCTTATTTACCTCTAACCTTAAAGCCTGAAAAACTTTTGGAAGCTCACCTTTTAAATTCCTTTCAGCAACCACTCTTTTTACCAAATCCACTAATTGATCTGTAGTTTTTACACCATTCAATTCACGCTCTTTCAAAACCTCCCTTACCAAAGCTTTAGAAAACTTAAACTCTCCATAGGCCCTAAAAATGAAATTCAACTCTTGCTCCGATCTATGCTCCAAAACATCAGCAGCAGTTTCATTTAATGCGGTATTCATTCGCATATCTAAGGGAGCCGAATACCTAAAAGAAAAACCCCTTTCAGCCTCATCAAACTGATGAGAAGAAACTCCTAAATCAGCCAAAACACCATCAACCGGCATTCTATTTAGTGATTTCAAAAAGTTTTTCATGTATTTAAAATTCGATTCCACAAACTCAAATCTTTGATCTTCTATCAAGTTTTGTTTAGCATCAGCATCTTGGTCAAAAGCAATTAACCTCCCTTCAGCAGAGAGCGTTTTTAAAATCTCTCTTGAATGACCTCCACCCCCAAAGGTTACATCCACATAAACACCATTTTCATTTTGAACAAGCTCCTCTACACTCTCTCGTAACAGCACAGGCTGATGATATTTACTCATCATCAAAACTTATATCACCCATTACATCCTCAGCTAATGATTCGATATCCAAATCTTCAGCATTCATAATTTCCTCATACCTGCCTTTAGCCCAGATTTCAATTGTAGCACCACCACCAATCACTTTTACATCAGCTTCTAATGCTGCATACTCAGCCAACGACTTAGGCACCAACAACCTTCCGCTTCCATCCACTTCTAACTTGGTAGCACCACCCATAACCTTTCTCACAAACAGGTCATTCTTCTTTATCAATCTATTCAGCCCATTGAGTTTTTTACTCATTTTCTCCCACTCTTGATACGGATAAAGCACCAAGCATTGCTGATGAATATTCCTATTAATCACAAAACCGCGCGACAACACCTCAGCAAGCTCTTTTTTTAAGCCTGCAGGAAGCATCAATCTCCCCTTGTTATCCAATTTGCAGTTATATTCTCCTAATAGGTTCAGCATGAGCTATTTACAATTACGAGGTAAAAATATAAAACATATTCCCACTTTTTACCATTTTATACCACTTTTTACCACTTTGTTGAAAACTTATCACTCAAACCGAAATCAATACAGCTTTAACAGTCTGATTTTCAGTAATTAAAATAAGCTGCAAAGTGTGGTAAGGAATTAGAGCAATTTGGGAGATAAACACTCTTATTTTTAAAGTGCTGATTAGAGTTGGGATAGATTTAAGGTTAAAATCTTTACATTTGATTTCACCAAAATTTTCAGATGGAAGTTGAAATAAAAAAAGAGGGAGAGTTTGAGTATATTGAAAAAGGAGAAGGAGAGCCAATTGTAGTACTTCACGGTCTTTTTGGGGCGCTTAGCAATTTTGAAGGTGTATTTAAACATTTCACCAAAAATTACCGTGTAATAATTCCGATGCTTCCAATCTATGAGCTTCCGATTATTAACACCAATGTAAAGAATTTATCAAAATTTCTGCATAAATTCATAGAATACAAACAGTTAGAACAGGTTAATTTGCTTGGAAATTCTTTGGGAGGACATATCGGACTTGTATATTCAGTGGCTCATAAAGAAAAGGTAAAAACACTCACTTTAACAGGTTCTTCAGGGTTATATGAAAACGCTATGGGTGACTCTTTCCCAAAAAGAGGAAATAAAGAATTCATTCAAAAAAAGGTAGAAGTTACTTTTTATGACCCTAAGCACGCCACACCTGAGTTAGTTGATGAATGCTTTGATATTGTAAATGATAAAAGCAAGGCTATTAGAATTATTTCAATTGCAAAATCTGCCATTCGGCATAATATGGCAAAAGAAATTCCATCTTTAAACTTACCGGTTTGTTTAATCTGGGGAAGAAATGACACTATAACTCCACCCGAAGTAGCAAATGAGTTTCAGGAATTATTACCCCAATCGGACTTATTTTGGATTGACCAATGCGGCCATGCACCAATGATGGAGCACCCTGAGGAGTTCAATAAAATTTTAGATAATTGGTATCAAAAGGTGCTTTAAACCAACAACTTTTTTCACCGGCTTCTTTTTATAAAAGCTCTTCTAATTTTGAGGAATGTCCTGATGATGGAAAACCTGAGTTTGCATTTATTGGCAGATCTAATGTTGGAAAGTCTAGTTTAATAAATGCCCTAACCAAGCAAAAAGAATTAGCAAAAACTTCTTCGAAGCCCGGAAAAACCAAGCTTATTAATCACTTCTTAATTGAAGAAAGTTGGTACTTGGTTGACTTACCTGGTTATGGATATGCTCAAGTCTCAAAAAAAGAAAGGTCTCAATGGGAGCAGATGACAGAGGCTTACCTCAAAAACAGACAACAGCTGGTATGTTTGTTTATTTTGGTTGATAGCAGAATACCACCTCAAAAGATTGACTTAAATTTCATAAATCAAATGGGAGAATGGGGAGTTCCATTCCAAATTGTTTTCACAAAATGCGATAAGGTAAAGAAGTCTCAGAGAATTGGAGTTTTAAATAACCTTCAAACTCAATTGGCTGAAAATTGGGAAATACTGCCTGAAATTCACTTTACCTCAGGACAATCAGGTTTGGGGTTAGAACAGTTTGCGGAAAATATTTGGTTAATGTTGGGGCAGTTAAACCACTAACCTCGTTTAATTAAACCCATTTTTTCGCCAAACATTTGCGCAAACTCTCTCATATCATTGCACATTTGGTCTTCTCCG